>NZ_JBDUCX010000179.1:0-13932 GCF_040003245.1 Chthoniobacter sp. | reverse complement strand
ATCTTTTGACGCGTTCGGTCATGGAAAGGAGTTTGGGGTAAAGCTTTGAGAGCACGTGCTAATGCGCACCGCGGCTAGGGGGGCCGGAGGGACGCGGGGGGTTGGGAGCAGAGGGTTTAACGCCGAAGAATTTCTGGAGGAAACTGCGGTTGTCGACGGGTTTGGGGGTGGGCGCGGTGCGCCCTTGCTGGACTTTGCCACGCGCATCCGCTTCGGCACGGATGTCGGGGGCGGCACCATTGCCGCCCATGTCCGGCTTGGCGCCGCCGCCGTGGGTATCGGCGCCTTCTTCTTCCTCGGGGGTGATGAGGGAACCGGTGTTGGTTTTGTAATCGGTGAGGGCTTCGATCTTATCGAAGGGATGGGAGCTGTGGGCTGGCTCAAGCTTGGTGAGTTCGACGTTGAGGTTTCCCTGCTCCATGGAAATGACCTGCTCAAGAATGTGCTGGGCGATGGGCGCCGCCACGCTGCCTCCGTGGTGGCCTCCTTGCACCATCGTGCAAATGGCATAGCGCGGCTTGTCATACGGTGCAAAGCAACAGAACCAAGCGATCATGTCTTCCTTGCCGCGGTCGGTGCATTGGGCGCTCCCCGTCTTCCCGGCGACGGTAATCCCCTTGACGCGCGACTTGGCGCCGGTGCCGCCAGCTTCATTCACGACCATCCAGAGACCGTGGCGGATGATCTCGAGTTGCTCCTTCGTCACCTGCGAGCGCAAGTCACCGCGGACTTTCGGTTTGTCCGGCACGGCCTCCTGGCCGCTGTCGTCGAGCACTGGCTTGCCTTCCGGAGTGAGCACCGTCTTGACCAGTCGCGGTTCGTAGGCGATGCCCCCGTTGGCCACGGCGGCATAGGCCATGGCCATCTGCAAGGGGCTGGCCAGCACGTAACCCTGGCCGATGGAGGCGTTCGCCGTTTGCGCACTCGTCCATTTGATGTCGGGATACTTCGTCTTGATCCAGGCCGGCCCGGGCATGACGCCGTCCTTTTCATCCTGCAGGCCGATGTCGTAGTGCTCGCCGATGCCGAGGATCTTGCCGATTTCATCGACGGACTCCATGCCGGCGGCGTTGCCGTACTGGTAGAAAAAGCAGTCGCAGGAAACCCGGAGCGCGTCGGCGAGGCCGACCGTGCCGTGGGTGCCGTGCTTGTCGGCGATCCAGCACTTGAAGTAGTGATCGCCATAGCTGATGCCGCCGGGGCAGTTGAACTTGGCGTTGCCCATGTTCTTGCGCAGCCCACCGAGGCCAGTGACGATCTTGAAGGTCGACCCGGGCGGGAAAGCGCTGACCGCGCGGCTGATCAACGGGATGGCCGGGTCGGTATTGAGCTTCTTCCACTCCGTCGCGGAGACGCTGGGGATGAAGACATTGGGGTCGAACGACGGCACCGAGGCCATCGCGAGGATGTCGCCATTGTTGGGGTCGACAACGACCGCCGCCGCGCGTCCGAGCTGCGGATGCCGCAGGGCCTGCTCGGTGATGTATTGAATGCGGGCGTCGAGCGTGAGGTAGACATTGGCGCCGGGCTTCGGCGGGTCGACCCGGTCCTCGCTCTCGATGACGCCTTTGACGCTCTTGCGCAGGACGCGCATGCCCGGCGAGCCGCGGAGATACTTGTCCATGCCCGCCTCGATCTGCGACTTCCCCTCCACGTCCGGCTGGTAAAAGGTGTATTTGGTGATGTCGGGCAGCAGATTGACATCGAGCGGCGCCCCGACGTAGCCGAGCATGTGCGAGGCGAGCGCGCCGTAGACATATTGCCGCACGGGCTTCACGGAAATCTCCACTCCGGGGAGACCCACGTTATGCTCGGAGAATTTCGCGATGGTCTTGAAATCGACCTCCTCCTCGTAGGTAAACGGTACGAGGGTATCGTTGCGATAGTGCTTTTGGAGGTGCTCGGAATTGTAGTCTTTCGCGATGTCCAGTTCGTTGAGGCGCGGAATGACCGAGTCGTTCACGATCTTCACGATGTCCGCCTCTTTCTGCTTGGTCTTCATCTGCTTGACCGTCGCGAGATATTCCACCAGCGGGGTGTAGCCCATCTCCCGCCGGAAGCCGCGCACCATATCGGGTAGATAAAAATCGACCTCGTAGCTCGCGCGATTGGCCACGAGCGTCACGCCGTTGCGGTCGCGGATCTCACCGCGCACGCTGGGGATGCGCACCGTCACTTCCGATCGGTTGGCGATTTTTTTGGACCAGATCTGCCCGCGCGCGACCTGCTCCCACCAGAGTTTGGTCACGAGGACGCCGAGTCCGCAGAGGATGATGAATCCGAGAAAGATGAGACGCAGTTCGGTGGAAGGGCGGCTGGCCATATCAACGAGACCGTTTGGCGTTGCGCGCCGGCTGTGTGTCGTAGCCGACGATGAACGCGATGTAATTGAGGGTGAAGAAGAAGAAGGGCGAGAGCAGCGCCGCGACGAGACCCGCGCCGCCAATGCGCCACCAGATTTCCTTGTTGAAAAGGAAGAACACCGGCTCGCGCCGGAAAGTGATCATGAGGTATTCGGCGAGAACGATCATAGAGGTGCAAACGCCACTGAGCAGGCAGTGGATTTCCCAGCGGCCGCGCTGAAAGAGCGGCCGGAAGCCACCCATCAGCGCACCCAATGCGGCGTAGAGGACTATCGACCAGCCCAGCGCGATTTCAACATTGCCGTTGACGATTTGCATATGCAGCGCGTCCCACATCAACCCGCCGCAAAAGGCCAGCACCAGCATGCCGGGCGTGGGCAACGCGAGCGCGCCGTAAAACATGATGATTGGCATGAGCAGCACGCGTGAGCCGATCACCGGCAGAGGCCCAATGAAGTGCTGCACCACCAGCGCCAAAAACATCGCAACGAGAAGCAGAAGGAAGAAGATCACTTGGCGTCTCCGACAACGACGAAAACGTCCTCCAGGGTGGTGAGATCGACGGCGGGCACGACGCTGGCATGGCCGTCGAGGACCCGCTTCTGGAATTCCCGGACCTGGCCGATCAGCACCCCGGAGGGAAACACCCCGCCGGCGCCCGACGTGTAAATATTGGAGCCCGACTTGAGGTTGGCCTCCTTGGAAAGAAAGTTGAGACCGATGCTGGGGGTCGAGCCACTGGAGGCGCGCTCGCCCCGCACCACTCCCTGCTCGCGCGTGCCCTCGACACTCGCCGCCACGCGGCAGGCTTCATCCGAAATGAGCACGACGGTCGCCGAATGGTCCGAAACCACCGTGGTTTTGCCGACCAACCCTTCTTCGGTGAGCACTGCCTGGTCGCCCTCTTCCTTAAGCCCATCCGCCGCTCCACGATCAATGATGATCTCGTTGTACCAAGTGGAGGCATCCCGCGAGATGATCCGCGCCGGGAGGAGCTTGAAAACCGCGCGCTCGCGGTAGCCGAGCGCATTGCGCAGGCGGTTGTTTTCGGCTTCCAAGCCGCGCAGGGTCTGGTTCGTGGCGCTCATTTCCTTGTTGGCCACGACGAGGCGTTTGTTTTCCTCCTCGAGTTGCTCGAGCGATTTGAGCCCTTCCCGGAAATCGCGGTACTTCTTGTCGACGGACGAACCCGTTTTCAAGAACGGGGAAATGGTGCCGAGAAAACCCGCCTGCACGCTCCGCATATTGTGCGGGCTGAGGAAAAGAATGAACCCCGTGGCAACGACAAAAATGATGACGGATGGAATAACGAGGCGTCGGCTCATGCGATGCGATGCGGAACGGCCCAGGCGATGTGCCGGACCGTGGTCCCTGGAAATTGGCGTTTAGCGAAAGCGGTCATGCCCGCGGATGGATTAATGCGACCAGCGGCTGTCGCTCGTCGCTACCTGGCGCAGGAACTTGATCTCGCTCAAGGCGCGACCCGTGCCTTCGGCCACGGCGCTGAGCGGATCCTCGGCCACGTGGACCGGCAATCCTGTTTCTTCGGTAAGCAAACGATCGAGGCCGCGCAAGAGCGCGCCGCCGCCCGCGAGCACAAGCCCACGGTCAACAAGGTCGGCGGAAAGTTCGGGCGGGCAGCGCTCGAGGGTCACGCGGACCGAGTCGACAATCGTCGAGATCGGTTCGAGCAACGCCTCGCGCACTTCCTGCGAGGTAATGGTGAGTGTTTTCGGCAAGCCGGCCACGAGATCGCGGCCTTTTACTTCCATCGTCGTCTCCTTCTCGATGGGGTAGGCGCTGCCGATCTTGATCTTGATGTCTTCCGCGGTGCGCTCGCCGATCATCAAGTTGTAGGCGCGCTTCATGTACTGGATGATCGCCTCGTCGAGTTCATCGCCTGCCACGCGGACGCTACGGCAGAAGACGATGCCGGAAAGGGAAATGAGCGCCACTTCCGTGGTGCCGCCGCCAATGTCGATGATCATGTTGCCCGCTGCGTCCTGCACGGGCAGGCCGCAACCGATCGCCGCGGCCATGGGTTCCTCGATGAGATGCACTTCGCGCGCACCGGCCCGGAGGGCGGATTCCTTGACCGCGCGCTTTTCCACTTCGGTGATGCCGCTGGGCACGGCGATGACCACGCGGGGACGCGGTTTAAACAGCGTCCGCCGGTTGTGCACCTTGTGAATGAAATGCCGCAGCATGGCCTCGGTGATTTCGAAATCGGCGATGACGCCGTCTTTCAATGGCCGAATGGCCACAATATTTCCCGGGGTGCGCCCGAGCATGCGCTTGGCTTCATCGCCCACGGCGAGCACGTGGCTGGTGCCCACCTGCACGGCGACCACGGACGGTTCGCGGAGAACAATGCCGTGATCCTTGACGTAAACGAGCGTATTCGCCGTGCCTAGATCGATGCCAATGTCGTTTGAGAGCAGCCCAAAAATTCCATTAAACATTCAGTATGAACCTCTTCGTAATCGTAAAAAGTTATGTCGGGGTGACGTTCTTGCATCGATACAAGCGCGGCGGTTTTTTCGGAACCCGCCTTTCATAGGGCACTCGCAGGGGCAAAAAGCGATTACAATTAGGGGGCACTCCCCCGTAGCGTCAAAAGAAATCGCGCCATATTCCCAAGAGGGTCAAACGCCCGCCCGGCAATGGTCTTGGGATCTCCCCAGTGAAAACTGGCTATTTGGCGTACCCTTTGGCCTCTTTACCCTCGCCCGCCGCCACCAGCAACGAGTCGAGAATCTGGATCCGCACGTGGAGCAAGCCCTTGGAATCGACTCCCCGGGTCACCAATTGGTCGTGCGCGATGAAGGTGATGCTCTCGCAGGGCCCATGAACGGCAATGGGTTGGCCGGGGCCGGAGAAGACAAAACGGTCCGAGTAGCGGTAGTAGTGCACGTCCATGAGGAGCGAACCGGCCGCAGCCCGTAACCCGGTGAGGGTCGTTTCCGGCATGGTGCCGTCGCCTTCCGGTCCGAATTTATAGTAGGCGCCGCCGGCGCTGAACTGCCAACTGCCGCAAGCAGTGACGAGCGCGACATCGCCGAAGCCAAGGTGCAGCGGCACGCGCTGGTATTCGCGCGCCCCGTCCACGTCGAAACAAAGGACAGTCATCGGCCGCGGATCCGCACCGACCGGATCCCACCGGAACACCTGCGTCCCCGTGCGGTCGATATAGTGCTTCTCGCAACGTGGCGCGAGATCGCGGGTGGGAATTCCACCTCTTTCGCCCCCATCGGGACCGGCGAAACTGGTGGAGAGAGCCGCGATGCTGAAGAGCATGGGCAGCAGAGAATTCGAAATCGTTTTCATGGCAGGCCGGGTGAAGTGAGTCGCTCTGGGGAGCGATGAACGGGGAGAGAGTAAGCAAACCCTGCGGCGGTGAGAAGGCAAAAATCGGCCCCGGCCGTTTCTTACCGCGCGGACGCCGCCGCTCGTACTTGCTGCCAGCACGACCAAGCCATCGTGGAAAAGCTCTCGGTGTTCTCGAGAAGCTCGCGGCCGAAACTCGCGAAGCTCAAGTGACGCGAGGCCACGATGAGGAAAACCGCAACGAGCAGCAGGTTCATCAAATAGATGATAACGAGGGAGAAAAACGTGCCGTGATAAGTGAGGTCGGTCTGCCCTTTGGGAATCATCCAGATCGTGAAGCAGAGATGGAAGGCCCAGGTCGCGCCGAGCAGCAGGAAAAGCCACTGGAGCGGCGTCATGAACATGAAGGTGTCCTCGATGCGGGTGATATCCACGAAGAGGCTGGCCATGCCGAAGCCGAGGACGACGACGAGGCTGTAGAGCGGATAAAAGTAGGGCGCGAGCGCGATCCAAAAATTGTGCGTATCGGTGATGATGAAGCCGCCTTCCCGGGACACCTCCATCCGACTCACCCGCCCACCCCAGAGCCAAACCCAGATGGCGTGCGTGAGCTCGTGGCCGAAGACGTAGGCCCGCAGCGGACGCGGCTGCCCCAGCGCCCAGATGCTGCCGAAGAACCACAGCGTCCACAGCGCCGCCCCCAGCGCGAAGAACCAGAACTCCTCGCTCATCCAAAACTCGGAGTCGTGCCCCGCCTTGGAAAACACGTTGAAGAAAGTCTTCGTGAAAATCCAGACCACCGGCAGCAAGAAAAAGCCGGTGACATTTTTCAGCCAGCGCTGGGGAATGGCCCACACCCGTGCCATCGTCGCCGACGGCTGAAATGCCAGGCGGCTGGATGCCTTACGATTGGCAGATGATTTCTTTCGGCTCACGCGCGCGGCGTGAATAGCAGGCCGGCGCTGCTTCCGTAAAGCCAAACGCGCACGGATGCAAAGTGGATGGCGAATCAGGAAGCGCGGCTCTCCACTATCCCCTCTCCGCTATCTACCTTCCCCCCTTACGCGCGACCCATGTAGGCGCCGGTCTCGGTCGAGACTTTGATCTTCTCGCCTTCCTTCACGAAGAGCGGCACCTGGACGATCTTGCCCGTCTCGAGAGTGGCCGGCTTCTGCACGTTGTTCGCGCTATCGCCCCGCACGCCTTCGGCACTTTCGGTGACGGTGAGGACCACCGACGACGGCAAGGCGATGCTCGCGGCCTTGCCTTGCACGTAGAGCACTTCGACCTTCAGGTTTTCGGTCAGGTATTCCTTGGTGTCGCCGACAAATGTTTCGTCGAAATCGACCGTCTCGTAGTTCTCCGGGTCCATGAAGTGGAAGCCGGAAACATCCTTGTAGGAAAACTCCAGTTCCTTGCGCTCCACGTCGACCGTGTCGACTTTGTCCGTCGAGCCAAAGCGCACGTCCGCGCTCTTGCCGGTGCCGATGTAGCGGATGATGGCCTGCACGAAGGCGCGCAGGTTGCCCGGCGTGCGGTGCTGCACTTCGAGGACGATGGCGGGGTTGCCATTGTAGCGGATGCACATTCCTTTGCGGAGATCGTTGGCGGCGGCCATAGGAGTCAGTAGGGAGAGTTCTTCGTTGCGTGGGTGAAAAAAGGGAGGGCGAATCTGGACGACACGCGGGCCGCTGGCAAGTGCGATGTCACGCCCCCGATTTCTTCTTCGGCGTGGGCGAGGGAGTCGGCGTAGCTGGCTTCGGCTTGCCGCCTTTGGGCTTGGGTGTGGCGGTCGGCGCGGGCGTAGCTGGAGCCGGCGTCGCTTTCTTGCCAGGGGCGGCTGGCTTGGGCGTCGACTTTGGCGCGGGCGTCGGCGTGGCCTTGGCAGCGTCCTCTTTCTTGGCATCCTCTTTTGCGGGTTCAGGCTTCTTCTCCGCGGGCTTCTGCTCGTCCGTCTTCCTCTCTGCGGCCTTCTTGTCCTCAGTTTTCTTCTCCTCGGCTGCCTTGGCCTCTTCCTTCGGCCCCGGGCCGGGCGGTGGTGGCGGTGGAGTCTTGGCACCCACGAGGTGATTGAGCGTGTAGGCGACCAGCGGGTTCGCGATGGCTGTGCCGTCGTCGCTCTTCAGCGCATCGAGATGAAATTCATAGATGCGCCAGGCCACGAGCGGATCGAATTCCAGCGTCACCTTGGTGCGATCCTGCGACAGCGCGACGGATTTCGGCACGACCTCCTGGGGATCGAATTCCGGCGATCCGTACGGCGCGTGGTATTCGTAATAGTAGCGGCGCACCTTGTACGATTCCGGGTTGCCCGCCGCGGACGTTTCCAGCGGCTGCGTAAAGGTCATTTCGAAGCCTGTCTTCGTGAGATGCATTTCCTTCACGTCGAGCGGCACCTTGCCCGTCCACGTGATGCGCTGGATGCCCTTGTCCCCTGCCCAGCCATGATCGGTCTGCCCGACCCACAAGCTGCCATCCGGCGCGAAGGCCACGCGGTTGTCGCCCTTGTGCAAGCCGTGATTTTCGAGCAACGCCACGGCCATTCCCTGCAATTGCCCGTCCACTTCCTCCATGGCCACCCGCAGCATCCGCGCGCGATTCATCTCGCCCACGAGCATTTGCCCGGCGAAGGGCCCAAACTTTCCCGCCGTCGTGTCCGTGAGCGGCTGCGTGGGCGAATTCGACATCGAGTTATACGGAAAAATAATGCTGCCGCGCGTGCGCGTGGCATCGAGCTCCTTCGGTGGGATCGCCACCGGGTCACGTGTCTCGCCGGGTTTCCAGGTAAGCGCCGCGGGATGGCCGTAGAATTTGCCTTTCTCCACGTGATAGAGCGGGCACGCGCCGAGCCAGTCGCCCTGGTTGTCGGTCACGAAGAGCCGGCCCTTCGTGTCGTAGCCGAGGCCGTTCGGCGAGCGAAAGCCGGAGGCCCACGGCGTGAGCTTCCCGTCGGGCGCGATCTTCACTACCCAGCCGCGCCACGGCACCACCGAATACATGCGCCCCTCGCGTCCGCGGTCGCGGAATTCACCGCGCAATTCCTGGCGGATGCCCGCACCATTCGAAGCGGTATTGAGCGCCACGAACCACCCGCCATCCGGCGCGGGCAGCGGGCCGAAGGCGAACTCGTGGTAGTTGCCCGTCATGCCGAAAGAATCGCAGATCGTCTCGTAGCTATCGGCCACGCCATCGCCATCGGTGTCGCGCAGGCGCGTCAACTCCGAGCGCTGCATGACGATCACTTCGTCATTCTTCGGCGCGACGATGCCGAGCGGGTCATGCAAGCCTTGCGCGAAAAGTTTCCACTCCTTTTTCGCCGGGTCGTAGAAATAAACTTCGCCGCGATGGAAGCACGCCACGAGCCGGCCATCGGGCGCGAAAGCGAGACCTCCGACTTCCGCCGAAAGGCCCGGCGGCGTGGCGATATTTTCGACCGTGTAGTAAGGACTGGGTCCGAGGTCGTCCGCGCCCAAGGCCACGCGCGCGGCGAGAATAAGAGGCAGGAGAAAGCGTTTCATTTGGCCGGTTTCGGAGTCGATTTCGGGTGCGCGGCTGGAGCGGGTTTCGCGGGCGCCGCAGGGGCCGGTTTCGCCGGCTCCACAGGCGCAGGTTTCGGCTGGTCCGCGGCGGCCGGTTTGGCGTGGCCGCCGGCCGGGGCTTTCGGCGGCGGCCCTCCCACCGGTCCTTTGGGGCGTTCGTTTTCGTAGATCGCGGCGATCTCCTTCGCATCGAGCACGCGGGCGTAGATGCGCGCTTCGTCAAGCGTCGCTGCGGTGAAGTGCGTGCTACCATTGGAGCCAAGATAAAACTCCGCGCCCGGAGGCAGCGAGGCGGGCGCACCGGAACCGGCCGGTTTGCCATCGAAGTAAAAACGCAGCCCCTTGGGGCTGAGCGTGGCCGCGAGATGGTGCCAGTTGCCATCGGCTTCCGTCGGCACGGCGGCAATGATCTTCGCGTCCTGATTCGCATTCTTCACCCGCACTCCGTAACCGCCAATGCCCGCCAGATTGGCCCCGAGCGCGAACTCCCCGTCCCCCTCCGCCGCGCCAATGCCCACTTGATCGGGAGCGGGCGGATTGCTCAGTTGCATCCACACGCAGAATGTCGTGTCCGCGCCGAGCGTCTCGGTTTTCAGGCCCGTGTCGTGCTGCGCTTTTTTGCCGTCGAAGACGAGCGCGCGGTTTTTCACGCCGGGCACGGGCAGCGGTTTTTTCACGTTCAGCACATCATCCATCGACCAATAACCAACCGGCTCCTTGTTCACGATTTCAGTGAAGGAAACGGTGAACTCCTTCGCCTTGGCCGCGGGCAATTTCAGCACGCCATCGGTGAACTTTCCCGCCTCGGAGGCCACGGTCGCGCCGCCATTCGGATCGGTCACGAAGAACACGTTCGCTTTCGTCCCGCTGATCTTGAACGTCTCCTCGAAGCCGCCATGATGCGCGGCCTTGATCAGCTCATGGACGTCCGCGCCATCGACCTGGTAGTGGAACTCCGGCAGCCCCTCGACGATGTTGTAGCCGCGAAAATGGATCTCGTGCGGAACCTTCTTTTCGTCGCCAAACCGCAATGGAAAGTACGGCGCCGAGCGGTAGTAGATTCTCCCCTTCACCTCGGCCAGGGCGTCACCATTCGTGGACCAGTGCGCCATGGGATCGACGAATCCGCCGCGCCACACATAGCGCAAGCGGCACGCACCCGCGTCCCAGCAGTAGTTCTGACCATCGGGCAATTGCACCGCGATGGAAGCCGGCCCGCTGTCGCGCATGAAGATGCGATACCAGTGCGGCACATCGACAGGGTAGGCGTGGAAGATCGGGTTTTTTGCCTGCTCGCGGATGAGATCGGGCAGGTTCTCATCGTCGCCGATGCCCGGCAGTTCCTTCTCCTTCTGCTTCGTCACGTACATCGCGCCGAACATCACCATGCCGTGCCCCGGATACGTGCACACATATGGATACACCCCCTCCTCTTTCGGCGCGGTGAATTCGAGCACGGCCGCCTTGCCTGGGATCATCACCGGCGTATGGAAAAGAATCTTGTCGCTCTTGGGGATGAAGGTCTGTTCCGGGGTGATCGGCATGGTCATCGACGCATTGACCACCTCCATGCGCCCGCCCGGGGCGACGATCACGAAATTGTGCGCCATGTCGTCGGTATTCTCGACCTCCAGCCGCACCTTCGCCCCCGGCTTGACCACGAACCGCGGCGGATCGTAGCGCAGGCCCGCCACCGCCTTGATCTCGATCGGCTCGCTATCCTTCGCCACCACCGATCCACCAAGCACACCCCACCCGCCGACGATCAGCGCGAAGACAAAAAGGGAAGAGAATCGGCGAAAAAGCATGAGCGGGATGGAGCGCCGGAAATAACAAGCGGAGATCGGCCCGAGGACAATGCCAATTTCTAAGCCGGGCGCAATTGCGGGCCAGCTAAACGGCCCTCTCGACATCCGATTGCCTGGCCATGAGGGCCCGCCTTCGCGCTTGCCGGTCGGGACGCGGGGCGTTTTGCTTTCGGGATGGCAATACCCCCGCCCGTGCCGCCGCCGATTCCGCCCCGCCCGGGGTTGAGTCGCAATGTGCGGATCATCCTCGTGGTCGGCATTGCGCTCGCGGTAATGGGTGGGCTTTTTGCGAGTTTCGAGAGCAGCGTGTACCTGCGCAAATTCGTGCAGCAGCAGGTGGACCGCAAAAAGCCGGAAAACATCATCGCGGACCGCACGCGCCGCATTGCCAAGAACCCGAAAGATGTCCGCGCCTATGCCGACCGCGCCCGGGCGTTCGTCGATCGGGACCAATACGACGAAGCCATTGCCGACTACACAAAGGCGATCAAGCTCACTCCGCAAAATCACGCGCTCTATATCTCGAGGGCGTATGCGCGCAATTGCCAACGTGACTACGATGGCGCCATCGCAGACAGCACCCGCGGGATCGAACTCGATCCCAAGGCCGCCAGCGGCTACAGCAATCGGGGCTATGCCCGCAGATTCAAGGGGGACCTGGATGGCGCCATTGCGGACCTCGACCAGTCGATCGTCCTCGATCCAAAACAACCCAATTCCTATATGTGCCGGGCTGGCGCGAAAGAATCGAAGGGAGATTACGATGGCGCCATTGCGGACTACACGCAGGCCATTGCGCTCAGCCCGAAAGATAAGCAGCTCTACGCGGACCGCGGTGTGGCCAGAAAATCGAAGGATGACCTCGCCGGGGCGATTTCCGACTTTGATCGGGCCATCGCGCTCGACCCCCAATACACGGCCGCCTATCGGAGACGCGGCTTCGCCCGCTGGGCGAAAGGCGACCTCACGGGCTCGTTGACGGACTACGATCGTGCAATCGCGCTCGATCCGAAAAGCGCAAAGGCTTACAGCTATCGCGGCCGGGTGAAGGAGGCGCAGCACGACTTTGACGGGGCCATCAGCGACTTCACGCAGGCGATCGCGCTCGCCCCGAACGACAAGGAAGCCCATCTCGACCTCGGCTACGCCAAGGCCTCGAAGGGCGACGACGGTGGGGCGATTGCCGACTACAGCCAGGCCATCGAGCTCGATCCGAAATACGCCCTGGCCTATGCCCAGCGCGGCTATGCCCGGGAATCGAAAGGCGACATGGATGGTGCGATCACCGATTTCAACAAAGCCATCGAATTCCAGTTGAAAGAGAAGATGGTTTACCTCGAAAGAGGCAACGCGCGATCCTCCCAAGGCGACTTCGACGGAGCCATCCTTGACTATACCCAAGCCCTGGAGCTGGATCCGAATTTCCTCCTCGCCTATATCCAGCGCGGCCAGGCGAAGAACGCCCGGAGGGACGTCGCCGGCGCGCTCGCGGATTACGGCCGGGCCATTGAACTGGATCCCCAGAATGCCCTCTCGTATCGGCGCCGTGGCCTGGCCGAAAAGGCCGCGGGAGATACGGAACGATCCGTGGCGGACTTCACTCGCGCCATCGAACTGGATCCAAAAGAGTGGCGAAGCTACCGCTATCGCGCCACCAGCCAGATGCTGCTGCGCCGCTGGACCGAAGCTCTCACGGATTACCGGCGCTCCTTCGAGCTGACCGACACCGAGCAGGATTATCCGCACTTGTACACGTGGCTCCTCCGCATGCGACTCGGTGAAGCGCCGGCGGCCAACGAGGAGCTCGCGGCTTATCTCGGCCAACGCAAGAAGGCGGCCGGCGACTGGGTTTCAACGGTCGGCGGGTATCTTCTAGGCAACGTGACGGAGACGGATCTTTTCGCTTCGACTGTCGCATCCGATCCGAAGAAGGAGCACGGGCAACAGTGCGAAGCGTGGTACTACGCCGGAATGAAGAAACTCCTCGCTGGGGACCAGGCGACCGCCACCGATTGCTTTCACAAATGCGTGGCGACGGAGCAAAAAACTTACGTCGAATACCAATTCGCCGAGGCGGAATTGAAAACGCTGGCGCCGTAGAAAGCTTCAAATGTGCGGTCAGCGCTTCGCGTTACCTTCCTCGTCCTCCGGTGTTGGCTTGGGAAGGATCGAGGCGGTTTTCCAATTGAAGACGATGGAGAGAGTGCGCGCGGTGAAGGTGACGCCGATGGCGATGCCGGCGGCCACGGCGGCGGGCAGGTGCAGCCAGGCGGTGGCCGCAACGTAACTGGAGCAACCGGAAAACGCGGCCACGACATAGAACTGACCGGGCTTGAAGAGAAACGATTCAGTGTTGGTGAGGACGTCGCGAATGAGGCTCCCGCCGACCGCGTTGACGACGCCGACGAAGATCGACGCGGGCAGCGAGAGGCCGGCCGCGGCGGCTTTAGTGGTGCCGACAACGCCGTAGGCGCCGAGGCCGAGCGCATCGGCGTAGAGAAAGAGGCGGTCGAGTTTGCCAACGAACTGATGGAAGAGCCCGGCGGCAATGCAACCCGCGATGACGGCCCACAGATAGCCCGCGTGACGCATGGCGGCGGGCGCGCCATCGTTGATGAAAATGCCGTCGCGCAACAGGCCGCCGCCGAGCCCCGAGCACAACGCGAGGACGAACAGCCCGACCCAGTCGTAATGCCGCCGGGTGGCAAACATCGCGCCAGTGACGGCGAACAGGAAGGTCGCCCCGAGATCGATGTAGAGCGGCAGGGAGATGGCTTCGGGCGGCATCACCCTTTCCTGCCAGAAGACAGCGAGGCACGCAGTTCAATTCGCGGAGATGTCCGGGAAGAAATAGCAAAAAGAGGCGCGAAAAGTGGATTTTTCGCAATGGAGCCA
>NZ_JBDUCX010000019.1:0-41640 GCF_040003245.1 Chthoniobacter sp. | reverse complement strand
AATAAGTCACCAGGGAGCCATCCCCGAGGGCGACGGTAAACGGCCCAATTTTCGGACCAGGATTACTCCACGCACCGATCTCCGGGGAGGTGTAGGGCGCGCCGGCGGGGGCGAGTTTGAATTCGTGAGCTTGCAGCGCAGCCGGGACGTCCGCGGGTGCAATGGCAATTTGTTCTCCCCCGGCATGTTTGAAATACTGTGGGAACACTCCGGAGGGACTGGTCTCGCTCTTCGACCACTGCAGTCCCCACACGTTTCCCTCGAAGACTTTGGTGTCGAAGACCTGCTCGACGCCACTGATCTTCCGGCCTTCCTGGTCGTAGTGGGTGGTCTTGGTGGTCAACGTGGATTTCCACGCGCCGTGCGGGTCGAAGCTTCCGTTGCAAGGCGGACCGCCATCACGCCATGCCTTGAAGGTATCGTAAAGCGCCGCCTTGGAGTAATAGGTCACGTCCTGCACAAGGTACGATCGGCCTTCCGCGTCGACCGGGAAATTGAGCTTTGGAATCTTCGAGTAAGTCACGCCCTGCGCATCCGTCGCGTCCAGCCGGGGCACGGTATTGATCTCCATGGCACCGCCGCCCATCTTGCCGGGGCGCGCATCGAGCCCGCGTCCGTAATCGAAGGGATAGTTGAATATCTTGCCGATCTTGCTCCAGGTCTCGGGGATGTAATAGGCGATGGGCCCCTTGAAGTTTTGTGCGCTCACAAAGCAGGTCCAGCTTTGGTCGCCGGTTGGCGGATCTTCCGTAGTCGGATCGGTGAAGGGCAAGGCCATCCAGGTGTAGCCGAGGAACTCGCCGCTGGGCTTCCCGCGAAAGGGCAGCGCATCGGGTGGGATCAACAACCGGTTGCTCAGTTGAGCAACGCCCAGTCGATTGTCCGGCAGCGCGGTGTTACTATAAAAGAACGACCAACCCGGTGAGCCGACTTCGTAGTCGTAGCACTGCGGCGTGGCGTTCATGCTGAACTTCGGCGGGCCGTAGCGGAAGTGGTTGCCGGCCCAGTAGCCGAGTCCGCCTTCCACCGTTTGGAAGACGCTATCCCAGGTGGGGCCGCGCTCCTTCCATTTGCGGGCGAGCGTCCCTTCCGGCGCGAGCGGGCGGTCTTTGTTATCGGAGTTATCCGGCGTGATCCATGCGCCGGCCAGGCCGATTTGGAAATTGGCGAAGGGCTGATCGATGAGCGACCATACCGCGGTGTAGAAGCCCATGCCCGCGCTGTATTCGGAATGCTCCGCCGGACGTGTGGCGCTGAAGCCGATGTAGCCGTGCAGGCCGCCGGAATGGGTGGTGACTGCACTATTGCCGGTATTGGTTGCCGGGGTTTGTTGCGCGAGGCAGATGGAATGCAAGAAAGCGAAAGTGAACGCGGGAAGAACTGAGATTCTCATGGAGGGGGGCTTGCCGAACGAACTGATCCAGCGAGTGTCGCGACGAGCGGCGTGCCGCATAAAGATAAATTCGAATGGGAGTCAATATGCGCAACGCATGTGCCTGGAGGACCTAAGCATCGAGGATGCGCCCTCTCCTCGCGTTGTGTGATCGCAGCACGCGAAGCGGTGTGGGACGGGTGTCCCCACGCGCCAAGGCATGTGCAGGCGTTTGAGCGATCGATTGAGCATGAGCGCCCTTCCATCCGAGCCGGTGCTTCTCTTCGGCCGATCACGTGTGAGAAGAGATGTGCGCTTCGCGGAGGGTTCGCTTGGCGGGTGGGGATCCCCGCCCTACACCGCAAGCGTTTGCCGTGCATTGTTCTCGATCTCGACGCTCTAATTCACGGCCTCAAGCACCGTAGGCTGGCACCTTGTGGAGATTCTTCACCGCCACTCGTGCCGGGGATACTTGCGCTGGAGCTCCTGCTTGATCTTCGGGTAGCTGTCTTTCCAAAAGGTCGCGAGGTTTTGCGTGATTTGGATCGGGCGGTGATTGGGAGCGAGGACCTGAATCACCAGCGGGATGCGATTGCCGGCGATCCGGATTTCCCCGCTCACCCCGTAGAGGTCCTGGATGCGCGTGGCGATCGTCGGCGCGGTTTTCGCATCATAAGTGATCTTCGCCTTGCGGCCATTGGGCAGCTCGATCCGCTCCGGCGCATATTTTTCCATGAGCTCCTGTTGCGCCGGTGACAGCCAGCTCTTCACGACCGGCCAGACCTGCCGTTCCTTGATGTCCTTGTAGCTCGTCGCACCGAGACAGATTTGTTCGACGAGCATCCGGCGGTCATCGTCGCCGATCGGCGGAAGTTCGAATTCCGGGTACCACGCCACGAGCTGGTTCAGCCGCAGGATCCATTGATCGACGGCGTTGTCCCAATTCTTCAGTGGACACGTCCCGGCCTCGACTTCGCGGGCGAGCAGGGTCGCCGCCTGTTCCAGCGGGACCTTGTCGGATTGCTCGGCGTGCAGGACGAGATCGCGAAAGCGGGTCTGCCGTTTGGCGAGCACGCGGCGCAGCGTGGCATCGAAAAACACCTCGGTCGTTTCCGCAAAGCCGGCGGGGAAAAGTTCGCGCAGCCACTCTTCGCGAATGGCCGTGGCCAGCGTGAGCAGCGTTTCCACATCCCCGCGAATCGCCACCTCGCGCACTTCGCTGGCCACGAGCAACGGCGTGCTGACCACGCTCTCGCGCGCCAGCACGCCCTTGCGCGCGTGGACCAGCGCACAACGCAGGGTGCCGTTGTCGAGCCGCATCGCCACCATGTCGGGGAAGCCCGCGAGCACGCAGCGTTGCAGCGCTTCGTCGGTTGTGTCGCCCGCCTCAGTGTTCAGCTTTTCATCCTTCGCGATGCGCAGGAACTGATCGGCCAGCGCCGCGGCCTCGCGCGCGGCGATCGCATTGATGCCCAGCGGGCGGCAGGCCTGCGGATTGAAATTGCGCTCCTCGGCAAAACGATGCGCGCGCATAAGGGTGAAGAAATCGCTTTCCGCGTTTTCCCCAAGCTGCCGTTCGCGGTCTTCCTCCATTTGTTTGCCATCGGCGCGGCGCAGGAGATTGCGGCCTTGGGTGAGCGCGGCGATGAGGGTGGCAGGGCGCACGCAGCCGAGCTCATGGGCCGCGAGCAGCATGCGCGCATAGCGGGGGTGCGTGGGGAAGGCGAGCATGCGGCGGCCCAGCGGCGTGATCGCGCCCGCGCTGTCGATCGCACCGAGATCGGTGAGCAGCGTGAGCGCGCGCTCGAGTCCACGGGCATCCGGCGCTTCCAACCAGCGAAAGGCGGCAACGTCTTCCACGCCGCTGGCCTTCAAGGTCAGCACGACTTCCGCCAGGTCGAGGCGCTTCACCTCGGGCAGTTCCTGCGCGGCGCGATCGTGATGCTCGCGCTCCGTCCACAGGCGCAGGCAGCGGCCCGGCGCCGTGCGTCCCGCACGACCGGCGCGCTGGTCGGCGCTGGCGCGCGAAATTCGTTCGACGAGTAGCGTATTGATGCCGCGATACGGATCGAAGCGCGCGATCTTGGCCAGCCCGCTGTCGATGACGATACGCACGCCCTCGATGGTCAGCGAAGTCTCGGCCACATTCGTCGAGACGATGACCTTGCGCCGGTCGTACTGCGCGACGGCGGCATCCTGGTCACCGGCCGTCAGCTCACCGTGCAGAGGCAGGACGACGCATTGGCCACCGGCCCGCGTGTGCTTGATCGCCTGGATCGTGCGCTGAATCTCGTAGGACCCGGGCATGAAGACGAGCGCGTCGCCTTCGCTCTCCCGCGCGAGCTGCTCGAAAGCCTCGGCCGCGGCGTCCCACACCGGCGCGTCGCCCAACGATTTGTCGAGATACTCGTGATCGACCGGGAAGGTGCGCCCGCGGGAGGTGAGCAGCTCGCAAGGCGCGAGGTATTTTTGCAAGGCGCCCGCGTCGAGCGTGGCGGACATGACGACGAGCTTGAGATCCGGCCGGTGCTGCTCCTGCAAATCCAAGGCGCGGGCGAGCGTGATGTCGCCGTAGAGATGCCGCTCGTGAAATTCGTCGAAGACAATCACGTTCACGCCGCGCAGCTTCGGGTCGGAGAGCATCTGCCGAAGCAATACGCCCTCGGTGACGAAGCGGATGCGGGTGCGGGCGGAGCACACGCGATCGAGCCGGATCTGGTAGCCGACCTCGTCACCCAGCCGTACGCTGCGTTCCTGCGCGACGCGCGCGGCGAGCATGCGCGTGGCCAGCCGGCGCGGTTGCAGGACGACGATCTCTCCCTCCCCCGCAAGGCCGTGATCGAGCACGATCTGCGGGACTTGCGTGGACTTGCCGGAGCCGGTGGGTGCTTGCAACACCAGGCGCGAATGCTCGCGCAACGCGGCCACGAGCGTCGTTTCCAGTTCGAAGATGGGGAGTTCGCGGCGGTTCAAGGGGAGACACGATTAGCAGGAATTTTTCGCCGGGATAGGATTTCGCGCGAGATGACGTCGGCCCCTCTCAACAGAAGAGCCGTGGCGGATTGGACGCCACGGCTCTGGAAGCAACGTGAGCCTTAGCTCACGCGGATGATTTCCGTCTCCGGCTCAGCGGATGGCTGGGCGGGCGGTGTGGCCTGCGTCTTCGGCTTCTCGTCGAAGCCGCCGATGTTCTGCCAGGTGGTCAGCACCTGCATGATCGACTGGAACAGCCCGATCTCGGCGCCGGCCTTGCCGTCGCCCGGGCTGCCCTGGCCGAAGATCACCACCCGCTCGGGGACGAGCGGTTGGGTGCTGTTGGCCAGTTGGCCGGCCATGAGGTTGAGCGCATAGAGACGCGGGTCGGTGAAGGCTTCCACCTTCTGCCGGCTCACGCTGGCTTCGGCCTGGCCGATCTGGGCGACCTTCGAGGCTTCACCCTGGCCCTCGAGTTCGGCCGAACGCGCGCGGCCTTCCGCGAGCGCGATGTCGCGTTTCGCGAGGCGCTCGGCTTCGGCCAGTTGGGCGGAACCGCGGTTGCCGGCAATTTCGATCTCCACGCGCGTCTGCGTGAGCTGCGTCTGGCGCTCGGCTTCCGCCTGCGCATGGTTCAGCATCTTCTGTTGCACGGCAGCTTCCTGCTGCTTGGCAAAGGTCGCCTTCTGCTCCTCGGCCAGGCGGCGCTGGCGAAGCTGGTCGAAGAGGCGATCGATCGGGTCTTCCTGTCCGGGCTTGAGCAACGCGGTCTCGGGACGGCCGATCAGCACGGCGACACAGTTGATGTCGAAGGTCTGGAACCGGCGGCCGAGTTCCTCGGTCGCATGGCGCTGGATTTCCTCACGATGGGTGAGCAGGTCGAGCATGTTCGAAGACTGCGCGACGTCACGGAAGTAGGCCGTGAGGATCGGGTCGAGCGTCTGCGTGATGAGCCGCCGGACATCGCCGAAGCGTTGCACCACGCGCGGCGCCTTCGCGTAATCGATATGCAGCACGAGCGAGAGCGGCAGCAACGGCTCATAGCCGTCGGCCGTGATCAGCGGGATGCTGGTGAGTTCTTCGTCGTAATGATGGGACTCGGTCTGGCCAGTAATCCAGCGCAGCACGAAGTTCACCGTGGGCACGATCTCGACTTTGAGCGCGTACGGATTGAGCGCGTACTTGCCGGGCGCGAGCGCGTCGCGCCACACACCGCGGCGGCCGGATTCGACCTGCTCGCCGTAGCGGAAGGCCGCGCCAGTCACGTCTTCCCCGGACGCGCCGTAGTAGCTGATGACCACGCCGACATAGCCGATCGGGATCAGGGTCTTCGGCTGCAGTTCGACGGTCGCGAACCAGCGGTTGATGAAGTAGGTGCCGTCCGTGAGCACTTGCAATTGCTTGCCGCGGCGGCCCCCAAGCGTCAGGAACGTATCGGGATCCTGGAAGTAATTGTGGCCACTGCCGTTCACATCCCCGACTTGCGGAGCGATGAATTCGCCAGGGTCCAGGGTCGGTCCATCGTGCACGGTGATCACGCCGATGAGATCGTGCGGCGAGAGCTTCGTCGCATCGGTCTGCACGGCCGAGTCACCACTGCGCTGGGCGTAAAAGGCCGAACCGACGAGCACGGGCGAAAAGCCCCGCGCCGTTTCCAGCTCCTGCTGCCACGAAGCGCATTGTTCGCGCTCCTGCCGGCCCACCGGCCCGGCATGAATGCCTTGCTCGGTGATGACGACGAAGAGCGCCGTGTTGATGGCGTAGACGCCTTCACGCAGGATCATGCGCTGGCGGCCACGCTGGCCTCCGTTGGTCAGGAACGCGACGGGGTCCTGGAAACCATTGCATTCCACGACCGAGCCCAACGTCTGCGACGCGGTGAGCGGGTAGCCATCGCGCGCATATACATAGCCGATGCGGCCTTCCGCGATGGTGACGAGCGGCACGGTGTGCACGCTGTACATCCAGAACGGATAGCCGAAGTGCAGGCCGCCGCGCAGGACGCGCGCCTGGAAGCCCGCTTCGCCGGCGAGGGCCAGCATGCGCCCTTGCGCCAGCGAGCCGCGCGGAGACCACAGTTTTTCGAGGATGCCGACGCGGCGATGCGGGATGTACCGCACCCCGATCAGTATATAGATGACCACGAGCGCGAAGAGGATCTTCGCGACTCCAAACCCGAACGAGAACAGCACAGGTATGCCGTCCATAATGTTTACTTTCTACTTTGTGCGCCGCCGCTTTTGCGAAAGCCGCCGCGCGATGACGTTCTGAAAGCATCCAGAGCGCCGCGTTTCCCGATGATCGGAAAACGGAAAGCGTCCCATCTGCCTCTTGATTGCTGCTGACGGAGTTAGCTGTCGGGCTTGGGCTATCAAGTGCCCCCGGCGCCGCAAAGCGCCGTTCGCCCCGAAGCCGCGCGACAAGTTTTTCACGCGCGGCGGTAGGATGGTTTCCCCGTTGATCCGGCCATCAGGCCGGAACATTGAGCTGGCAAAGAACTAACCCATCCCTAGCGGAGAGAGGCCGGTTCGCAAGTGAAATCGGAATCGTGCTAAATTCGTCAGAAAATGGCATTTCTGAAGCTTCAGAAAAAAAAGGCCATTGCGCCCCGGAAGCAGCGCCAGGCGGATTTTTGACTACGAAGGCTCGAAGACACGAAGGGACGCCCTTTCTTCGTGTCTTGGTGTCTTCGTGGTTATTTACCGATTCCCTCTCGGGTGCCTATTCCGCGACGCGCGCCACATCCACACTCACGCCGAGGCTGTGGCCGCGGCCACCGACTACCACACCGCGCAGCGGACTGACGTCGCTGAAATCGCGGCCCCAAGCGACGGTGACATGGCGGTCTCCCGGGAGAATGTTGTTCGTGGGGTCGGCGTCGATCCAGCCATGGCCGGAGCACCACACGGAAAACCACGCGTGCGAAGCATCGGCGCCGATCAGTCGCGCTTTGCCCGGCGGCGGCAACGTCTCCAGATAGCCGCTCACATAGCGCGCCGGCAGGCCGAGCGAACGCAGGCAGGCGATGGCCAGGTGCGCAAAATCCTGGCAGACGCCGCGCCGCTTCTTGAAGACTTCATCCACCGGTGTCGCGACCGTGGTGGCGCGCGAATCGAACTTGAAGTCACGGAAGATGCGGCCGTTGAAATCGACGATGGCCTCGAGCAGCGGCCGGTCCTTGGGAAAGGACGGCGCCGCATAGTCGGCGAGGACCGGCCGGCGGGCGATGTTCGGGGAATCGAAACGAAATTCGCCCACTTCGCTGTCGGGGGTCAGCACATCGCTCGCGCAACGATCGCGCACTTGTTGCCAGGCGAGGGTGCGGGCTGCGTTAGGGAGAAGAGGTGGGGTGATCCGCACCCGGCTGCGCGCGGTCGCTACGAGGCGGTCATGCGGATTGCCGATGGTGAAGAAAGTGGTCGTATTGCCGTAGTAGTCTACGTGCTCCGTGTTCACCGTCGGCGCGGGCTCGACCGAAAGTTTGAAATCGCTGATCTGTTGCGACGGCAACTCCCGCGGGTGCAGGTGCGCCAGATGATGGGCCACCGAGACATCGGAGCCATAACCGTAGGTGGTGCGATGCGTGATGTCGTAGAGCATGGCGCTAGCTCACGCGGGCGGGCACGTGGCTGAAATACGACGCGGTGAGCATGTCGGAAAGGTCGCAGCTATTCGTGTACAGTTCATCGAGCCGCGTCTTGAGAAGCGAACGCGCGGAAGCGCCCTTGGTGCCGAGATCGATGACGTCGGTCTCGACGAGCAGGCCCGCCAGTTCGCTGAACCGATTCTCCTCGGGACGCGCTTCCCCCGCGCCGGGCAACTCGGAGAAATGCTGGCCGAGCGTCTTGAACTGAAAGGCCAGCGAGCGCGGATTCGTTACATCGGTCAGGAGCAGCGCAAACGTGGTCGGCATCTCCGGACGGGCGAGGTAGCGCCGCCGGTACGTCATGTTGCTGTCGGTGTATTCGAGCAGCGGCGGCAGGGCGGCGCCGTCGGTATCGGTGGCGAGCACGGCGCGGATGTTGGCCACGAGATTGATCGCGCGCTCGAGGCGGCGGCCGATATCGAGGAAGCGCCACGCGTGGCCGCGCGTCATGTTTTCCATTTCCATGCCGCTGAAGGCCGCGAGCTGAAAGATGAGCCGGTGCAAGGCGTGGAGGATCGCCCCGGGCGTGGCGCGCGACATTGTCGCGGGGAATTCCGTGAGGAGTTGATTGAGAATGCGCCACGTATCGCCGGAAAGACGGTCGCGCACGCTGGCCGTAAGGAAGCCCACGCGGCCCAGCAATTCCCGGACCGAGCCGGGACGGTTGCGTTCGAAGACGAGCTCGCGCAATTCGGAGGCGAGTTCCGACGGTGCAAACCGCTTGCCGAAACGCGCGGGCAACTGCTCGGTGCGCGCCAGCCAGCGCGCGAGTGCCACGAGTTCCTCTTCCTCGGCCGGTCCGCCTTCACCTGCCAGCCGGCTGAGCGCGGTGCGCAGCAGGCGCGTGGTGTCTTCGAGCCGCTCGGCGTAGCGGCCGAGCCAAAAGAGATTTTCCACCACGCGGCTGGGGACATGGGTGGCGCCGGTCTCCTGGCGCGCGGGCGGGGTGGCGGGCTCGACGGTGGTGGTGGAATCCAGGGGCGTGTTGGATCGCACCCAGGTGTCCTTGCTGCCGCCCCCATAGCGGGAGGAAACGATCGGGGAATCCGCCGCGGACGAAACGCGCGTCAGTGCGCCGGGCATGACGGCAAAGCCATCGGGCGTCGCACACACATAGCAGCGCATGATGAGCGGGCGCGGCTCGGGCGCAGCGCCATTCCAAGACGGCGCAGTAGAGAGAGCGACGCTCTCCTGGCCGACGTAGGCGTGCGGGTTGGCGCGAATGCGCGCGGCCAGGTCATCGAGCTCCGCGGGGCTGAGCTTGTCGCCGAAACTCGGCTCGCCGTGGCCGCCGACAAAAGCGCGCTTGGTGACGAGCGAATTCAACGCCCAGAGCGCGTAGTTGCGTTCGCTCTCCTGGCCGCACCACCACGTCGCGACGTTCGGAATGAGCAGTTCCTCCTTGAGGAGATGCCGCGAGAGCGCGGGCAGAAAGGCGAGAATCGCCGTCGTCTCGACCACGCCCGTGCCGAGCGCGTTGGAGATGGCCACGTTGCCCGCGCGCGCGGCCTCGACGAGGCCGGGCACGCCGAGGATGGAATCCGCGCGCAGCTCCAGCGGATCGCACCAGGTATCGTCCACGCGGCGAATGATCACGTCCACGCGCTGCAACCCCTCAAGTGTTTTCAAGAAGACGCACTGGTCGCGCACGGTGAGATCGTTGCCCTCGACCAACTGGTAGCCGAGATAGCGCGCCAGATAAGCATGCTCGAAATACGTTTCCGTATACGGCCCCGGCGTGAGCAGGACGATGTTCGGCGCGCTC
The DNA here is from genome assembly GCF_040003245.1 of Chthoniobacter sp. NCBI lineage: Bacteria > Pseudomonadati > Verrucomicrobiota > Spartobacteria > Chthoniobacterales > Chthoniobacteraceae > Chthoniobacter > Chthoniobacter sp. Next base: position 31,884 of record NZ_JBDUCX010000019.1, on the reverse strand, counting down.
GTCCATGGCGCGAGCGAACGCAGCCCCGCCTTGCGCACTTGAAAGAATCCGCCAAGCCGCTGGACCTGCGATTCCCGGAATTCCTCGGGCAGCACCCGCGAAAGAATCGCGCGATTTTCCAGCGCGTAACCGACGCCGCTCGGCGCCTGCGTGCGGTCGCTCATGACCCACCACTGGCCATTGGGCGCACGCGTGAGATCGACGGCGTGCAGCGTCAGAAAGAGATCGCGCGGCGGGCGGATGCCGTGGCAGGAGCGCAGAAAGCCGGGGTTGGCGTGCAACAGCGCGGGCGGCAGCAGGCCGTCCTTCAAGAGCTGCCGCGGCCCGTAGATGTCCGCCAGCACAAGGTTCAGGAGCCGCGTGCGCTGAATGAGGCCGGTCTCCAGCCGCGCCCATTCCTCGGCGCCGATGACCAGCGGCATGACGTCCAATTCCCAAGTGCGCTCCGCGCTTTCGCCATCCGCGTGGACATTGTAGGTGACGCCATGCTGGCGCAAGAGGTCGTGGGCGCCTTCCGCGCGTTCCTTGATCCCGTCACGCCCCAGCCGCTCCAGCCCTTGCACCAGCGGCAGCCAATGCGGGCGCACCGTCCCATCCGGCGCGCGCATTTCATCGAAGACCTCGGGCCGCGGGCGATAGGCCGCCCAGACTCCAGTGGGGGCAGGCGTAACGCTAGTTTCCGTGGCTGAAGTCATTCGAAGGCAACGTACTGCATGGAGTACCGTGGAAGCAATCTTCCCGCCGATCGATCACGTGCGCAGATCGAGGGTGACGGGAAATTCGCGATTCGTCTCCGGCGGTGGCTCGACGACTTTGCCGGGCGTGTGGCCATAGGGGAAGAAGCGGTTCAGGCGGCGCGACTCAGCCTCGTAGGCGTTCACCGGGAAGGTGACGTAGCTGCGTCCTCCGGGGTGCGTGACGTGATAGGTGCACCCGCCCATGCTGCGCTGGTTCCACGTGTCGACCAGGTCGATGGTGAGCGGCGCATTGACCCCGATCGTCGGCTGCAAGCAAGTCGGCGGCTGCCACGCGCGATAGCGGATGCCGGCCACGAATTCACCCGCGACACCCGTGGGATGCAACGGCACGCGGCGCCCGTTGCACGTGACAACGTGACGGGTGTCGGTGAGCCCGCGCACTTTCACCTGCACGCGCTCCAGCGAACTATCGACATAGCGCACCGTGCCGCCGCCGCCCGGTTCCTCGCCGAGCACATGCCACGGCTCGAGCGCGGTGCGGAGCTCGATGTTCACGCCGCGCTGCGTGATCCCGCCGATGGCTGGGAATTTGAATTCGTAATGCGGCGCGAACCACGCCGGGTCGATCGGGTAGCCGCTTTCCTGGAATTCTCCGACCACGTCCTCGAAATCCTGCCACACGAAGTGCGGGAGCAGAAAACGATCGTGCAGCTCCGTGCCCCAGCGGGCCAGCTTTTGCGGCGAGTACGGTTCTTTCCAAAAACGCGCGATGGCGGCCCGCAGCAGGACGTGCTGCGCGAGGCTCATCTCGGCGTGCGGCGGCATTTCGAACGAGCGCAACTCGACCAGCCCGAGGCGGCCGGTGCTACTGTCGGGCGAGAAGAGTTTGTCGATGCTGAACTCGGCGCGGTGCGTGTTGCCGGTGACGTCGATCAGCAGGTTGCGGAAGATGCGGTCGACCAGCCACGGCGGCACCTCGCCTTTGTTGGGGATCTGCTTGAAGGCCAGCTCCAGCTCGTAAAGCGAATCGTTGCGCGCTTCGTCCACCCGCGGCGATTGCGACGTCGGGCCGATGAAGAGGCCGCTGAAGAGATAACTGAGCGACGGATGATTGTGCCAGTAGCCGAGCAGCGACTTCAGCAGATCGGGCCGGCGCAACATCGGCGAATCCGCCGGCGAGCGCCCGCCAATGACGATATGATTGCCGCCGCCGGTGCCGGTGTGGCGCCCATCGACCATGAATTTCTCCGTGCCGAGCCGCGTCTGCCGCGCCTCCTCGTAGAGCACCTTGGTATTCTTCGCGAGTTCGTCCCACGTATGCACCGGGTGCATGTTCACCTCGATGACTCCCGGATCAGGCGTGACCTTGAGCGCGTTCAGCCGCGGGTCGCGCGGCGGCGCTTCGCCCTCGACGATCACCGGCAGGCCGAGCGTGCGCGCGGTGTCTTCCACGGCGGCCACGAGATCGAGATACTCCTCCGCCGTCTGCACCGGCGGCATAAAAACATGCAACCGCCCGTTGCGCGGCTCAACGCACAGCGCAGTACGGGTGATCCACGCCGCGGATTCCTGCGGGCCGGGAATCCGGTCGGGAGCCAGCTCGCGGAGCTTGCGCGGATACGGCTCGCCCAATTCCTGCCGTCTCTGGCCGCGGCCCTGGCCGGCTTCCTGCGCGGCGGCGGTGCCGCCCACATAGCGCTGGCCCGCGCGATCCGGGCGCGGCGGCAGCGGTGGTTTTTTCAGCATCGGATCGGGGTGGATCAGCCAGGGATAATCGCCGGGCGCGACCCACGGCAGCGAATCGAGCGGCAGGCGCAGGCCCATCGGTGAATCGCCGGGAATCAGCCACAGTGTTTCATCGCGCAGGAACCACGGCCCGCTGTGCCAGTGACCGCCTTCCGCCTTGATCGGAATCGAGTAACCCACGACGGAGTTCAGCCCCTGTTCGAAAATGCGGGAGATGCGGTCGCGCTCCAGCTTGTCCTTCAAGTTCGACTTCAGCGGATCGACGTTCGCCGGCAGCCGACGCTCCTTCCACAAATAGTGGAAGACGTCTTCGTAGCCGGGCATCAGCCATTTCGGGTCCACGTCGACGAAGTCGATGAGCTTCTCGATAAACGCGCGCGCCTCCTTGGCGCCATGCCCATAGTGCTTCGATTCATCGGCAATCAGCGAGTCGTCCGTCCACACTGGCTGTCCGTCGCGGCGCCAATAGCAGCCCAGCGACCAGCGCGGGAGCTGCTCGCCCGGATACCATTTCCCCATGCCGTAGTGCAGCAGCCCGCCGGGGCCGAATTGCTTGCGCAGGCGCTTGATCAATTCCCCGGAAAGCAGGCGCTTGCGCGGGCCCACCGCGGCGAAGTTCCATTCCTCGCCATCCGGATCGTCGACGCTCACAAAAGTCGGCTCGCCACCCATGGTGAGCCGCACATCGCCAGCGGTAAGGTCCTCGTCGACCTTCTTGCCCAGCGCATCGATCGCCGCCCATTGCTCGGGCGAATACGGCTTCGTCACCCGCGGCGATTCGTGGATGCGATGGATCGACATCTCAAAGCCAAACTCCGCCTCCGATTCCTCCACCCCGCCACTGATCGGGGCGGCGCTCTGCGGATCGGGCGTCGCTGCGAGCGGGATATGCCCCTCCCCGGCGAGCAGCCCGCTCGTCGCGTCAAAGCCGATCCACCCCGCACCCGGCAGATACACCTCGCACCACGCGTGCAGGTCCGTGAAATCCTCCGTCGCCCCGCTCGGCCCATCGAGCGCTTCCTGGTCGGGCTTGAGCTGGATGAGGTAACCGCTCACAAAGCGCGCCGCGAGCCCGCAATGCCGCAGAAGCTGGCAGAGCAGCCATGCCGAATCGCGGCACGAGCCGCTCCCGCTCATCAACGTCTCCTCCGGCGTCTGCACCCCCGGCTCCATGCGGATGAGGTATTTAATGTCGTCGGTGACCGCCTGGTTGATCCCCACGAGGAAATCGATCGTCCGCGGGCGCGGGTCTTTATCCACCTCGGCCTCCGGCAGATGCGGACGTTCATGGGTATCGATCGCCACCTCCGAATGCGGCGGCTGCGCGCGCGGCACGGCCTGTTCGCCCAGCAGGGTGCGCTGGACCTTGTCCAGGTACTCCGCGAACTCCGGGGTCATCGGCCCTTTCGTCTGGTACGATTCGAGTTCATGGGCCAGCGAGGGATCGTACTCGAACGGAAACCGCGCCGCCGCCGGCTCGAGGAAGAAATCGAACGGGTTGTAAACCGACATCTCCGCCACCAGGTCCACCTCGACCTTGAACTCCTTCGTTTTCTCCGGGAAGACGAGGCGCGCGAGGTAGTTCGACTGCGGGTCCTGCTGCCAGTTGATGAAGTGGTCCTTCGGCTCGATGCGCAGCGAGTAGCTGAGAATCGGCGTGCGGCAATAAGGAGCCGGACGAAGGCGGACGACCTGCGGCCCGAGAGTGACCAGCCGGTCGTAGGTATAGTGCGTGACGTGACGAAGCGCGACGTGAATCGACATTGGCGTTTTTAAGATGACGGAACGCCAGCCAAGCCGCGTGCCAACCCTGGGCAGCACGCGAAGCCCTTGCAAGGCAGTCCCTTTGTGCACCCCTACATAACAGGTTGCCCCCACCAAAAGCAACGAGCGAATCAGGGCTCACCCCGATACCCCCACTTTTCCGGTCACGTTCGTCCGGGAAATCGCAATAAGCTGAATATGAATCAATTCTGCCATCACTGTGGATCTTCCATCCTGCTCAACGCCCGGTTCTGCTCCCACTGTGGAACTGGCGTTTTGGAAAATCCCTCCGCCGTCCTGCCTGCTCCTTCCGTGGTCCTGCCGCCGCCCTTGCCCGTCCCGCATCCGCAGCCTGCACCGCGCCCGGAGCCCTTGCCGGAGTTCCCCGTGCCGAAGCCGGGATCCCTGGACCTGAACGAGATCAGCCGCCAGGGCGACCGCAACGACGCCGCGCTCCTCTGTGTCATCGCCGGCCTGGCCATCGCGATCTTCAGCCCCATCGACCCACCCGCCTTGCGACTCCTGCCGTTGGTTGTCTATCCGCTGATTGGCTTGGGCATCTGGAAAAAATCCCGCATCGCCGCCGCCGTCGGCCTCCTCATGGGCGTGGCCAATGTCCTCATGCTCCTCGCAATAATGACCAAGATCGATCCGGCGCAGTCGAAAATCGCCATCGGTCTGCTCTTCGTCACCGGCTATTGGACCAGGGCCCTCTATCGGTCCCTGCTCGGAACATTCGCCTATCATCGGCAGAGGTCGCCGCGCTCTTGCAAATCCATCCCGGCGGCCGAAATATCGACTGCTGGCGCGGCGTGTATCTAGAATCCGTCACCTGCTCGGAAACCAACCACCCTCTCGAGACTATGTATTGCTCTCACTGTGGATCGTTAATCGCGCCCCAGGCCAGGTTCTGCACCTCCTGTGGCACCGCCGTGGCCGCGGCACCGGCGGCAGCCTCTTCCTCCTCAGCCGCCAGCCCAGTTCCCGAGGCCGTCACGATTCCCGCCGTCGCTCGGGCGCCGCTCCCGCCACCGCATCCCGCACCGGCACCCACTCCGACGCCAAAACCAGGCACTCACAAGGCCGGCCTTGGGCAAAAAGTCTTCGGCACCGTTCTCATCGCGGTCATCGGCTTCGCGATTGTCGGCGGCGTCCTGCGGATCCTCTCCCTGGCTGGGTCCGCCGCGAGTGGGCACATCGGTCCCGAACACCTCTTGCTCGTCTTCGTCATCGGCGGCGGCGCCTATTGGTTCATCAATCGACGTCGAAAAAAGAACTGACGGAGCCCATCGTCGCATGGTGAAAATATCCCGATGCCGCCGGTGACACTCATGGACCTGACCAAACGCCTCACCGGCTACGAATTAACGACGGAAACGGTGCTGGCCCCCAAACCGGACGCGCCTGCCTGGGATTCCGTGGCCGACTTCCTCCGCGAGGCGGTGGAGCGGAAAGAGATCCTTTTGCGGGTCTATTCGGTCGAGTCGCATGCCACGAAAATCGTCGTCCCCGATACCTATGCCCGGCAGCTGGATGACGTGCGACATTGGAGATTGAGTTCGGCCGCCAGCTCGCCGGCGGCCGCGCCTATCGTCGAGCCGGATCTGTCCCTGCGCGCTCTGCCCGAAGATTTCATCGCCGCGCTCGATGCATTGCCCTGTCCCGACTTGATCGAACGTCTCTATTTGATGAACGAATCCAACCCGTTGGATCCAGTCCATCAAAAGCAAACCGGCGATCCTCTTTTCGAGTCGCAAGCATCCGCCGAAGGGCACGCCGTCACCTTCTTCCGGAAAAATATCGACCCCTATGTGGGCGATGAAGTGCGGCACGAATGGGCCCACCTCGCCCGCTGGGCAATGCCCACCGAAAGCAGTAACTTCGATTTGGCCGCAGAACATGAAGGCATGAGTTACTTTCCGCGAGAGAGAGCCCGCGCGGACAAAGAAGAATACTGGTCGGTTCTGTTGGGCGAGGAAATGCTCAGCCCGGATTCAGCCCGCTTCGCAGAGCTCACCGAAAAGGCGCCTTTGCCCAGCTTGATGTTAGCGCGTGGCCTGGTGCGCATCATGGAGTCCCGTTCCACGGGCTCCGAGGCGGGCGAACTCCACGCCGCAGAAGCGCGCGCGAGAATTCGCCATGTCCTGGAGACCATCGGACCCCGACTCATCGACCAGCTGGTGAGCGAAGTGCGGAACAGCGCCCTCGCCGACATCGTCAATACCGCGGCGCGCTTGCTCATTTGCCTGGGTCAGGCCGATCGCCTCAACGACATCGCGACCTTGCAGTCGCTGAATCTTTCCGGTGATCCCATCGGTGCAGTCCTTCTCGCACCATTGGTTTCCAATCGAAACATCGACGACTTGAACTTGAGCAAGACTTACGTCGGCCTTTCTGGCTTCGCCTATTTGGAGAACCTGCCGCTCCGCCACCTTTCCCTAGCCGGCACGCGCACCACCGGATCTGCGTTGCGTGCGCTGGAACGAATCTCGACCTTGAAAATATTGGATCTCGGCGGCACCCATGTGGGCGACAACGGATTGTCGAGCCTGCGCCGGATGCCGGCGTTGCAGCACATCGACCTGCGCGGCACCGACGTCACGCCGGAAGGCGTCGCCTGGTTGCGCCAACAAATGCCACACACGACAATCGAGCTTTAGGCCGGTTCAAAAATCGATTGCACCTCAACCTCTCTCCTTCCTCTGCGTCCTCTGCGTTAAATCCCCGGCGGTCGTTCGCCAGGCTCGGCGCCGGCCTCCGATCTGGGTTACGGGCGTTGCAGCGTTCCTTCGGTCTTGTGCCAACTGAGCTGGCGACCGGATGGGAGGATATAGCTGGACGCGTATTGGACGTGCAACACGGAGGGTGATCGCAGGCGAAAGGTCCACGTTTCGCGATTCTCTCCCGTGGAGTACTGCGTCACCCGCTTGGCGACCAGCTCCCCACTTTCGATCCTGGCCTCCGTGGTCAGCGTCGTCGCCACAGCGTGCACCGGGGATGGTTGCATCTTTCCACCGCTTTCGAACGAGGCCGCCAGGGGCAATCGGGTCACGGTGCGCAGGTCATTGCTCACCGTGTATTGGTCGTCGCTTTCGCTTCGGACGATGCCAAACGCCAGCTCCTGCTTCCCTGCGGAATGGCCCCGCCAGACGCCCGCCATCACCTTCGGTTCCGCCCCGGACGCGCGGATCGTCGTGCCCAGAAGGACGACGCAGGCCAGCGGTGCGAAAGGGAGGCGAAGATCCATGAGTTGCGTTGGGCGGAGGGCAGGGGCGAATTTCGGAACACCGTCCCCATCGGCATCGCCCGGCCAGCATGACAAGCTGCGGCGCCAGAAGCGACTCTGAAATCAGTCTGGTTCCTTTCCGGCGCGCCAGGAAAAGATTGGCAAAATGGAGCGGACGGCCAAGCTCCCAGACATGGCAAACCCCGAACAGGTCGAATTGCTTAAGCAAGGCGCGGAGGCTTGGAACGAATGGCGCGAAAAGAATCCCGGGGTCCGGGTGGATCTGAGCGATACCGATTTACGCGCGCACGACCTGAGCTGGGCCAACCTGCAGGACGCCATCATGAGCCGCGTGAATTTCTGCAATGGAAAAATGTGTTACGCGATGCTGGATCGCGCAGTGCTTTGCGACGCCGATTTGCAGGGCGCCGATTTGTCTGGCTCCGATTTCGCGAAGGCCAACCTGGAAAAAGCGAATCTGGACGGCGCCCAACTCCAGGAAGCCAGTTTCAGTTGGGCCAAGCTGCAGGGGGCACGTCTTCATGGGATCAACGCTCCCGACGCCCGCTTTCTCGATGCCGACCTCGGCGGCGCGATTTTGACCGAGGCCATTCTGCCCCGTGCTCAATTCCATCGGGCAAAACTGATCAACGCGAAATTGATGAAGGCCTCGCTCGGTGAGGCCATATTTTCCGCGGCAGATCTCACTGCCGCCGATCTGAGTGACGCGCACCTGGAGGGAGCGGATTTCAGCGATGCCCATCTGCTTTGGGCGACCCTGCGCGACTCGCATTTGCAGGACGCAAAGTTGGGCGGGTCTTTCTTGAAAGACGCCACGCTCACCCGCGCGGATCTCACCGATGCCAACCTGTGCGCCGCCAACCTCACCAATGCTGATCTCAATGACGCAACCCTCCTGCGCGCCAATTTAAGCGATGCCAACCTCCATGGGACGCACCTTGTCGGCGCGCATTTGCAGCGCGCCAAGCTCGAAGGGGCTTTGCTCGTTGAAACCGATTTTACCGGGGCCGATCTCAGCGACTGCTCTGTCTTCGGCGTATCGGTCTGGAAGGCCCAGTTGGCACGGGCCACCCAGACCAACCTTTTGATTACCGACTTCAATGAACCCGCCGTTCGGGTCGATAATCTGGAAGTCGCCCAGTTCGTTTACCTCCTGCTCAACCACAAAAAGTTGCGCGATATTATCACTACCGTCGGCGAGCGCGGCGTCCTCTTGCTGGGCCGCTTCATACCGGAACGCAAAGTGATTCTGGACGCGATTGCCGATAAGTTGCGGGAGCTGGGCTATCTGCCCTTCCAATTTGATTTCGCGCCGATCCCCGATCGCGACTACACGGAAACGATTATGACGATGGCCAGCTTGTCGAAGTTTGTCATCGCCGACATTACCCAGCCTAAGTCCGTCCCCCAGGAGACCCAGGCGATCGTTCCCAACTTCAAGATTCCGTTTGTCCGGATCATCCAGGAAGGGGAACCGCCTTGGTCGATGGCTGGAGACCTGGATACGTTTCCTTGGGTTATCAAACAAGTCCTCAGGTATCAGGATAAGGACCATTTGGTGGCGAATCTCAAGGTGCTCATTGACCTCGCCGAAGCCGTGCACCAGCAGCTGACGCGACAGAAAGCACAGCACGTCGTGGAAACGATATCCATTGATCAAGTAGTCAACTCCTGAAGCACCGTAAAAGGCCACCACCTGATTCCTCGGCACCTGCTGCTATTTCATTTCCAACTCAGGATAACCTCCTTGCGCTACTCCCGCCCTTCCTTCCCTTCTCCCATCTTCGCTCTGTTGGTGCTCATGGCCTCCCTTGTGGCCCCCGGCCTGGCCGCGCCGCCCGAACTGGTCCTCTTCAATGGCAAAAACACCGACGGCTGGCGTCCACCTCTGGGAACCTGGTCGGCCGTGGCCTCGGTCTCGCTCAATGCGGGCGCTCCCCGCGATTTCACCGCCGCGCCCGGCGAGGGTATCCTGCTCAATAGCGCCACCGGCCGGACCAGCAATCTCCTCAGCGTCCCCGAATTTGCCGACGTCGAGGCGCACATCGAATTCTGCCTTCCACGCGGCTCCAATTCCGGCATCTACTTCATGGGCCGCTACGAAGTGCAGATCTTCGAAAGCTGGGGCGTCCAGGACCTCCAGTACACCGATTGCGGCGGCATCTACGCCCGGTGGAACAAGGAGGAAAAGCGCAAGTTCGAGGGCCACGCCCCGCGGGTGAATGCGAGCAAACCCGCCGGCGAATGGCAGACCTTCGATATCGTCTTCCGCGCCCCCCGCTTCGACGCCGCCGGCCACAAAACCGAAAACGCCCGCTTCCTCAAAGTCGTCCACAACGGCGTCACCATTCACGAAAACGTGGAAGTCACCGGCCCCACCAACGCCGCCGCTTTCGCCGACGAAAAACCCCTCGGCCCCCTCATGCTCCAGGGCGACCACGGCCCCGTCGCCTTCCGTAACCTCCGCATCACGCCCTCCGACTCGCAGACCCCCTAGGAACAGATGCAGAGAATGGCGATGACGTGAGACCGGTCGCCGGGCTCGGCGACGGTGCCAAGCCCCGATCCAGTTACTGGCGTTGCAGCGTTCCTTCGGTCTTGGGCCCACTGAACTGGCTGCCGGCGCGGTCGATAAAACTGGACGCGTATTGGACGTGCAACGCGGAGGAGATCGCAGGCGAAAGGTCCACGTTTCGCGATTCTCTCCCGTGGAGTACTGCGTCACCCGCCTGGCGACCAGTTCCCCATTCTCGATCCTGGCTTCCGTGGTCAGCGTCGTCGGCACGGTGGGCCGAGATGAACGGGCCGGCGAGATTCTCTAACAGTCCTTGAAGAGTCGTGCCCCGCCCTCCGGAGGTCGTCCCCGGGGCGCGCAATTTTTGGGTTTTGGCCGGTAAAAATGAGGAAACATTGAACCTGCGTTAAAGCTGGTTTTCCCGACGCCGGGCTTGCGACCCCGGGGCGCAACCGCTAGCCGCTAGGGATGCGCCGGTTCCTTTTCCCCCTGCTCCTGCTGCTCACCGCCCTGCTGCTGGCTCCACTGGTCGCGTTGCGCGCCGCGGAAACCAACCCTGCGAAACCGAATGTCCTGCTGATTATCCTGGAGGATTGGGGACCTTATCTGCACTGCTACGGTGAGACGGAGATCTACACCCCGAATCTCGATCAATTGGCCTCCGAGGGTCATCTTTACCGGAACTGCTTTAGCAGTGGCCCGGTCTGTTCCGTCGGCCGCTCGACACTCATGGTTGGCCTGAGCCAATACACGACACATACCGAACAACATCGGACCGCGCCCGATCAAAAACCGGACTTGCCCCAGGGAGTGCAGTCCCTCCCCGACCTCTTTCGCAGCGCTGGCTACTTTACCGCCCTAGGCTGCGGCTACTCCAGAAAGGTGGATCTTAACTTCAAGTTTGATGAAAAGGTTTCCTATCAAGGCAAGGACTGGAGCGAACGCCCACCGGGCCAGCCTTTCTATGCCCACCTGACCCTGATGCAAACGCATCGCTCCTGGAAGGGGGACAAGCAACGGCCGATCGATCCCCAGTTGGTCACTTTGCCCTTGTGGTATCCAGACACGCCGTTGACTCGCAAGGACTGGGCGCTGGGCTTGGAAAGCGCCCAGACGTCCGACCGCGACATCGGCGACATCGTCGCCCGGTTAAAAAAGGACGGCCTCTACGACAACACGATCATCGTGATTACCTCCGACCATGGTGTTGCGCTGCCGCGGGCCAAACAATTCATCTACGACGAAGGCCTGCATATCCCGCTCATCATTCACTATCCCGCCCGCGTTGCCCCGGGCGCTATCTCCGGGGAGTTGGTCACGAATCTGGATTTCGTCCCCACCATTCTCGATCTCGCCGGAATGCCCCGGCCCGCCTATTTGCAAGGCCGCTCGCTGGTGGATCCGAACCAGAAGGAGCCCGCATATATCTTCGGCGGGCGGGATAAGATGGACGACACGCACGATGCCTGCCGGACCGCACGTTCGCACGATTTCCGATACATCCTGAACCTCATGCCGGAGCGCGCTTACTGCCAGTTCAACCAATACAAGGAACAACAATATCCGGGATTGGCCGTGCTGAACGTGCTGCATCTGCAGGGCAAACTGCCGCCGGAACAGGACGCCTTCATGAAGGAAAAGAAGCCGGCCGAAGAGTTATACGACATCCGGAAGGACCCGAGTGAAGTGCACAACCTGGCGGACAACCCCGAGTACTCGGCCACGCTCAACGAATGCCGTAGCCATTTGGCGAAATGGCGCACCGCGGTCGGCGACACCGGCGTGACCCCGGAATTTCGCGCGGGTGGTTGGCCCGGCATCTATCCCACCCGCCCCCTCGAGGAATGGCTCAGCATCGAGTCCATGTGGGAGAATCACATCTTACATGGCAGCGTGAAACCCGAGATTCCCCGTCCCCCGCAATTCTTCCCCGAGACCAAATACCCTAAGCCGGAAAAATAAATCCCATCCGGGACTCGGTTGAGATCGGCTGGGATTCTGTCCGCCTATGGTGCTTTCCTCATTTGAATTCCGGTGGAATCTCGCTGAGGTGTGCGCCGTGCTGGATGCAGCCACGCCCGGCACTGGCCCCTCTTATGAACGAAACAGCCACAAAGCAGTGTCCCCTCTGCCGGGAGTCGATTCAGGACGACGCCCGGAAGTGCCCTCATTGCCATCACTATCTCAAAAGATGGTCGCTGGCACTGTATCATCCCCTCATCGGCGCCATCCCTTTTTTGCTTCTGCTGGCGGGTTCGATTTGCTTTTTAGCGAGAGTCTTCGATCGCGGCGAAAGCTTTGGACCCTATAGTCCTCAGGTCCATATTCTGGAGTCGCAAATGGAATTCGGAGAGATCGCCAAGGAACCTACCGTGGTGGTGGTCGGGACGATTCAGAATGATAGTCCGATCGTCTGGAAGGATCTGCGCTTGGAAGTTCAGTACCTGAATAGCGCGAAGAAAGTATTCGATGCCAAACCGTCATTGGAGTACTCGACCTTCATCCTTCCCCACGGCAGTTCTGCCTTCAAGATTTCGCAGCGTCGAGAGTTCCCAAGGGAGGAATATCAATCATACGTCGTGCGCGTTCTCTGGGCTCGTGACGGGCACGCCTGGCCCTAAAGGAGCACATTCCGGGTCAGATCTCCTCCCCACATGGGGCCGGAGCAAGGGACTCGTTGGAGAGCCTGTCTCGACTCCGTCCGCCAGGTGACGGGCAACCGTGTGCGGCCGTTCTCTTCAACGCTTCGTCAGTTCCGCCGCCACCAATTCCGCGATGCGTTTGGCCCCGGCTTCGTTGGGATGCACCGTATCGGGAAACCAACTGTGATTTCCGAGCAGCGGGGCGTGCAAATCGATCCACGGAATGCCCGTGATCTGCGCCGCCTTTTTGACCCCGGGAAGGACTCCATCGCGAAGCACGTCTTCCGTAATCCCCCAATTCCCGGGAAAGGCCGGCGGCGGCAGACACGCCCACACTTGGGGGTGGTTCGGCAGGGCTTGGAAAGCCCGGATCATCGCCACGTAGTCGTCCGTGAATTCGCCCTGATGCGCACCCCAGATCGCCGTCTTGGAATCGTTGGTCCCCAGCGCGATGATCACGACGTCGGGCGCAAATTGCAAGGCACCGCCGTAGTCAAAGGGGTCTGCTTTCCGGAGCAGGGTGCGTCCGCCCACGCCGAAATTGTGCACCACCCAATCTTTCCCCAGAAGGGTTTGCAAGCGCGCGGGATAGCTGTCCTCCTCCGGATGCTGCGTCCCCACCCCTTGGGTGATACTGTCTCCCACGCAAGCCACGCGGATCGGATGGCCGAAAGCGGCCGGATCGAGCGCCGTGCTCTTCAACGGGACGAGGGCGAGCATAGTACAGAGAAGAGCAAGCGGGAGTCGCAGAGAGGTCATCTTATCGGTATAGCCCACGGCACAATGCGGGTGGAGCCATTTAAAAGTGTCGCCTCAAGACCACCGGGCGCTTTTCATTTCGCTCGCCGCGCATTTCCACCTCGCCTCCACTTCCGCCGCGTCCCATCGCTTTCCCCAAAAGCAATCAAGCCACCCACCGAAGTTCTCCATGCTCCAGCCTCATCAACGTGCCGCCCAGATCCCGAACGAACCGGGCGTGAGCTGGCTGGCGTTTCTCGGCGGGCGATTTGTCGAAGCGAGCGGGGACTTCGCCGTGGTCGTGCAGCGCATGGCCCAGAGCCCCACGCACTCCGACCTGGAAGGATTGATCGAGCTTTCGTCGGGGGGATCATTGCCCGTCGTTTATGCGTTCACGGGCGTGCTAAAACTGGAATTTCGCGAGATCTCCCTTCAGCAAACGCATCCCGAGAAACGCTGGGACGGCCAGCTTTCCGAGAACGGCCGGGTGATGACGCTGCACGAGGCGGGGAGGACGAAGGCCATTCACCTCGTGCACGAAATGACGCTGGAGCAATTCCTGTAACTTCTACCGGAATAGGCAGTTCCAGAGCCCTGGCGGGCGCCGGCAGAGCAATGCGCTTGCAAGTGACGCGGGAATACGCATCCTCTGCCGCCCGATGATCCCGGTGTTATTGCCGACCTTAACCGAATAGCATGCGTATCTTGGTCGCGGACGACGAGCCATTCATTGCGGATCTTCTCGCGATGCTTTTGAAAGCCAGGGGTCACTCGGCGAAGACGGTGCTCGACGGGCAGGCGGCCCTCGACGCATTTCGCGGGGAGCCGTTCGATTTGGTCATCACGGACCTTTCCATGCCCAAAATCAACGGTTTGATTCTGGCCCGGGAAATCAAAGCCCTGAATCCGTCCCAACCCATTGCGCTCCTGACCGGCTCCACCGACGACAGCGTGACTCATCCCCACATCGACTTCCTCCTCGCCAAGCCAGTGGAGCTGGCCAGGCTCACGGCTGTCCTGGCCCAGGTGGAGTCTCAGCGAAAATAAGGGCTGCCGGAGCGAAGACGCCGGCCGGTGATAAACGGAATTTCCCGACGCCGGGCTTGCGGGGCCGGGGCGCAACCGCTAGCCGCTAGGGATGCGCCGGTTCCTTTTCCCCCTGCTCCTGCTGCTCGCCACCGTTTTGCGCGCGCAAGAATACGATGTCCTCGTCTACGGCGCCACGCCCAGTGGCATCGCCGCCGCCATCGCCGCCGCCAGGGATGGCGAGCGCGTCTTGCTCGTCGAGCCCTCCCGCCGCATCGGCGGCATGATGACCAACGGCCTCTCCCACACCGACATCCGCACGCTGGAAGGGATGAACGGCGCCTACCTCGATTTCGCCCGCCGCGTCGTGGCCTACTACACCGCGACCTACGGTGCGGACTCGCCGCAGGTGCGCGACAGCTTCCACGGCATCCAATTCGAGCCCAAAATCGCCCTCGCCACCTTCGAGAAGATGCTCGCCGAGCAGCCGAAGATCGTGGTGCAGAAGGAATGGTATCTCGACGGTACGAAATCGAGCAGCAACGGCGACGGCGAAGGCCCGGCCACCTCGAAGGCGGTGGAGATCGCGCTCTTCTTCGATGGCGACGGCGCCTATCACTCGGTCGCCGCGCACTACTTCATCGATGCCACTTACGAGGGCGACCTCGCCGGGTGCGCGCGCGCCGCTTATCGCGTGGGGCGGGAAGCGGGCAGCGAGTTCGGCGAATCCCTCGCGCCCGATGAGGCGGACGATCAATTGCAGGCCTTCAACTTCCGCCTCTCCATGACCAAGAACCCGGCCAACCGCGTCCCTGTTGCGGAACCGCCCGGCTATCTCCGCGACGAATTCGTCGACTTGCTCGCCCTGCTCCTCGACGGCCGCATCCACGGCGTCTTCAGCATGAAGCCCACCGAGCTCATCAAGGCCCAGGGCCCGCTGCCGAATGACAAATACGACATCAACGATATGTCGAAGGGCCTCGTGCGGCTCTCGCTCCCGGGCGAGAACGACGGCTGGCCGGAGGGTGAATCGGGCTTCGCCGCGCGCGTGGTGCAGCACGGGGCGATCGCCCCTTTCTCGCGCACCGGTCTGCGGCAGTCGCGCGACCGCGTTTTCGACGAGCATCTGCGCTGGGACGTGGGGCTCATCTACTTTTTGCAGAACGACGAGGCGGTGCCGCCGAAGTTCCGCGAGGAAGCCCGCGAGTGGGGCTGGTGCAAGGACGAGTTTCTCGAGAGCAGCCACCTGCCCATGGAGCTCTACGTGCGCGAAGGCCGCCGCGTGACCGGCGAATATGTCTTCACCGAAAAGGACACCGATTGCGCGCCCGACGACGCCCGCACCGTTTTGCACAAGGACGCCATCGCCATGGGCGACTACGGCCCGAATTGCCACGGCACCTCGCACCAGGGCTCGCGCTTCGGCGGCCACCACACGGGCGAATTCTACAAGACGGTCGCTCCTTACCAGATCCCGTTTGGCGTGCTCGTGCCGAAAGGCTTCGAAAACCTGCTCGTCACCTGCGCGGTCAGTTCTTCCCATGTGGGCTATTGCGCCCTCCGCCTGGAGCCCATCTGGATGTCGCTCGGTGAAGCCGCCGGGCACGCCGCGCATCTCGCCCGGCGCAAACATGGCATCCTGCAGACCGTCTCCATTCCCAAGATCCAGGAGCTGCTCCACGCCGAGGGCGGGGCGACGATTTACGTGAGCGACGTGCTGCCGGGCAGCCCGGATTTCGCCGTCGTGCAATGGTGGGGCACCGCCGGCGGCCTGCACGGCCTCGCTCCCACCCCGGCGAAGCCCGGCCAGCGCGGCCAGAATCTCTTCAGCCAATACTACGAGACCTTCCCCGGCCACGCCGCGGAACTCGACAAGCCGCTCGATACGGACCTCGCCACGCGCTGGCAAAAGCTGGCCGGCGATCTCGGCGTCGATGCCGCGCTGTTGCCGAAGGCCGATGGCAAGACGACCCGCGGCGCGTGGCTCCGTGCGGCGTGGGCGGGCCGGCCGAGCTGATCGCCACGGGCGACCGCCTGGTTTTCGGCCTCCATTGGCCCAGTTGGCTCCATGGGCTTAGTTGGCTCCATTGGCTCCATTGTTGAATTTGGCTCTTTTTCCGCCAAAAACCGTCATTCATTCAGTGTAGAGTCGCGGTCCTGTTTATTTTGCATGTCCCCGATTTCCTATCCACCTGACCTCCCGATCAGCGCACGCCGCGAGGAGATCGTCGCGGCTCTGCGCGCGCATCAGGTCGTGGTCGTGGCCGGCGAAACGGGTTCGGGCAAGACGACACAGCTGCCCAAGATGTGTCTCGATGCCGGGCTCGCCGTGCGCGGCCGCATTGGCTGCACGCAGCCACGGCGCGTCGCCGCGTTGAGCGTCTCGCGGCGCGTGGCCGAGGAGCTCGGCGTCACGTGGGGACGCGAGGTCGGCTGCAAGATGCGCTTCAACGACGACACCAGTCGCGACACGCGGATCAAGTTCATGACCGACGGCATCCTCCTCGCGGAAATCCAATCGGACCCGATGCTCCGCGCCTACTCCGCGCTGATCCTGGACGAAGCGCACGAGCGTTCGCTGAACATCGACTTCCTCCTCGGCTATTTGCAGGGGTTGCTCCGCCAACGCGGCGACCTCAAGCTCATCATCACGTCCGCAACGATCGACACGGAGGCGTTTTCGAAAGCCTTCGGCGGCGCGCCGATCATCGAGGTCTCCGGCCGGCTCTGGCCCGTGGAGATTCGCTATGCGCCGATCGAGAGCCACGCCCGGCCGGAAGAACGCGCCGACGAACTCAGCCACATCGAGGCCGCGGTGCGCGCGACGGAAGACGCGATGATCGAGTCGGACACGGGCGATGTCCTCGTCTTCATGCCGACCGAGCGCGACATCCGCGACACGCGGGAAATGCTCGAAGGCAGCCTCGGCGCTGGTTTCGAGGTGATCGGGCTTTTCGGTCGCATGCCCGCCGCCGAGCAGCAGCGCATCTTCGCGCCGGGTCCGCGCCGCCGCGTGATCGTGGCCACGAATATCGCGGAGACTTCGCTCACCCTGCCGCGCATTCGCTACGTCATCGACGCCGGCCTCTCCCGCATGAGCCGCTACAATCCGCGCACGCGCACCAAGCGCCTGCCGGTCGAGGACATTTCGCAAAGCAGCGCCAACCAGCGCGCCGGGCGGGCGGGGCGCGTGCAGGACGGCACCTGCATCCGGCTCTATGCCGAGGAAGATTTCGCGCAGCGCCCGCGCTTCACGCAGCCGGAAATCCAGCGGGCGAATCTCGCGGAAGTCATCCTGCGCATGAAGGCGTTCGGGCTCGGCGATATCGAGACGTTCCCTTTTCTCAATCCACCCGTCACCGCCGCCATTCGCGCCGGCTACACGCTGCTCCACGAACTCGGTGCGCTCAATGATGGCAACGAACTGACCGCGCTCGGCCACGAGCTCGCGCGGCTCCCCATCGATCCCACGCTCGGCCGCATGCTCCTCCAGGCGCGGCACGAGAAGGTGCTGCCGGAAATGCTGATCATCGCTGCCGGCCTCAGTGTCCCCGATCCGCGCGAGCGCCCGGAGGATGCCAGGGAAGCCGCCGCGGCGGCGCACAAGGCCTTCGCCGATCCCGACTCGGATTTCCTTTCGCTCCTCAATATCTGGCGCGCCGCGCCCGAGGCCGAGACGCGCGGCGGCGGCAATGCGCTCCGCCGTTTCTGCAAGGCCAACTTCCTCTCCGTGTCGCGCATGCGCGAATGGCGCGACATTTACCGCCAGCTCGCCGATGCCGTGGACGAAGAATCACCCGCCAAGGCGAACAAGAAACCCGATGCCGTCAATTATCCCGCCATTCACCGCGCGATCCTCACCGGCCTGCTCGGCCAGATCGCGCTGCGGCAGGAGAAGAATACTTATAAGGCGTCCGGCGAGCGCATCGTCACGCTTTTCCCCGGCTCGAACCTCTACGAGCGCCGCGACAAGCCGAAGAAAGGAGCCGCGCCCGGGAAACCGGCGGACAAGAGCCGGCAACCGCCATGGATTGTGGCCGGCGAGATCGTGGAAACCTCGATGCTCTTTGCCCGCATGGTGGCGGGGATCAATCCCGAATGGGTCATCGAGCTCGGCGCGCATCTCTGCACCTTTCGCTACACCGAGCCGCACTGGAGCGCGAAAGCCGGACGCGTGCTCGTGCTGGAGCGCGTGCTGGTCAGCGGATTGGAAATCGCCCGACGGAATGTGGATTTCGGCCGCATCGATCCGGTGAAGGCCACCGAGCTGTTCATTCGTGGGGCGCTCGTCGCCGAGGAAGCGCGCATCCCGCTCCATTTCTTTGTCGAGAACGCCAAGGTGCGCGACAAGATCGAAACCGCTCTCACCCGCGTCCGCAGCCGGCGGGCGCACGACCTGGAGGAGTCGCTCTATCAGTTCTACGCCGCTCGCATTGAAAACGTGTCCTCGGTCCACGATCTCAACCGCCTGGTGCGCGAGCGTATTACCCGCACGCCGGATTTCCTCTGCGCCACCGAGGCCGATCTCATCGGCGACGACGAGGCCACGTACGACCGCACGCTCTTTCCCGATCAAGTCTCGCTCGGCAACACCGCCTTACCGGTCACGTATGCCTACACGCCCGGCCACGAGGCGGATGGCGTCACCGTGCGCGTGCCGTTGCCCGTAGCCGCGCAACTTACCACCGGCCAGATCCAGTGGATGGTCCCGGGGTTGCGCGAAGAACAGATCGGCGTGCTGCTGCGCGCGCTGCCCAAGACCGTGCGCAAGACGCTCATGCCGCTGGAACCGAAGATCCGCGAGATCGCCGCGGAATTTCAACCGGAACGCGCCGACTTTCTCACCGCGCTGGCCGACTTTCTCTCGCGCAAGTATCGCGTGCCCGTACGGGCGGAAGATTGGCCGCCGCAAAGCCTCCCCGCGCATTTGCAGCCACGCGTCGAGGTCGTCGATCGTGGCAACAAGACCGTCGCCGCGGGCCGCGATCTCAAGGCCATTAATCTGCAAGTCGAGAATCACGATGTGCGCTCGGAAGGATGGGAAAGGGCCGTCGGGCAATGGGAGCAGCGAGCCATCACGACTTGGTCCATGGGCGATCTGCCCGAGTCCGTCGTCGTCGAAGAAGTCGGCGGTGCGCCGCTGCTCGCCTATCCCGGCCTGGTGCTGCGGGAGAACGAGGTGGATGTGCGGCTCTTTCGCAAGCGGGAGGAAGCCGAGCGCTCTTCCGGGAAAGGCGTGCGGCATCTGGCCGAGCTCGTCCTCGCCCGCGATCTGAGCCGCCTTTGGAAGGACCTCAACGGCCTGGCCAAACATCTTCCCACGAGCGCCCCGAAACAGGCCGCCCACTTTCACTCCGCGCTCCACCAAATCAGCGTGCAGCTCCAGCCCGCAGCCGCAGCCTTCGCTACTCCGGAAGTACTCCAGAAGTCCGCCTACGAGCACCTGCTCGCGCACGTGCTCCAGCTCAGCCCGATCTTCCCACTTACGGAAGCGCGCTTCGTCGCCCTGGCGGAATCCGCCCGTCGCGAATTACCCGCGCTGACTTATCAACTCGGCGAGCGCGTCCGGCAGATTTTCGATCTGCGGCAGAAGATGCTCGCCTCCTCGAAGCGCTATCCCGCTTTCGACGCGGATCTGCAACGCCTCCTCCCCGCCGACTTTCTTGCCCGCACCCCGCACGCACAACTGCCTCACCTCTTCCGCTACCTCCGTGCCATCCAGATCCGTGCCGAACGCGCCGAGGTCAGTCCCGCCAAGGATGCCGAGAAGGCAAAGCAACTCCTGCCCTTCGCGAAATGGGAAAACCACGTGCCCGAACCCCAGCGCGAAGCCTTTCGCTGGATGCTGGAAGAATTTCGCGTCTCGCTCTTCGCCCAGGAACTCGGCACCGCCCAGCCCGCCTCCGCCCAGCGCTTGAAGGTGCTGGGGGGGTTCTAGCCGTTCGGCCAGTAGCGAAGCGCCGGAACAACACGCCGTCATTCTGAGCCTGCGAAGAACCTCTGAATTCTGCCTTTTTTCATCAATGCGTTGGAAGAAGGCGCCATGTGTTGCCAAATGCGTCGGGGAAGAAGCCAGAGCGATATCAGAGGTCCTTCGCAAGCTCAGGATGACGGAGTTTTTTTCGAACGCCTCCGGCGTCATCCCTATCCCATCAACAGGTAGGTAATCACCGCCGCCAAAGCGACGATTCCAAAAACAATACACGTCACGATCGCGATCACCTTCCAATACGCCTGGACGTTGCGCGTCCGGAGCCGCCCGAGCTTCTCCAGATAACTCACCCGCTTGGTCCGCGACTTCCGCTTGGGCTGGCTGGCGTCCAGCGCTTCGCGCCACACTTGCACGGTCTGCGGGCGATCTTCCGCCTTGAACTTCAACGCCCAATCGACCGCGCTGAGAAAGCCCGGCGAGTATTCCTGCCCTTTCAAACGCTGCGTCAGCGGGACCACCGGATCACGCGTCATCCGGTCCGGCGCGTTGGGAAAGCGTTCGTTGGCCAGCATCGCGCGAAACAGCACTACCCCCATCGCGTAGATGTCGGTAAAGGGCCCCTGCGGAGACGTGCGGCCGTACTGCTCGATGGGTCCGTACGGCGGCGTGAGGATCTGTTCCACCGGCCGGCTGCGGCTCACGATCATTTGCCGGGCGGCCCCAAAATCCAGCAGGAGCGGGTTGTGCTCGCGCGTGAGATAGATGTTCGACGGCTTGATATCGCGGTGGAGATAATTCAACCGGTGGACCGTCTCGAGCCCGTCGAGCAGCGGCATGAGCAAGCGGCGCAGTTCGTTTTCGTTGAGCCGGTTGGGCTTCTGCTTATCGAGGTGAATCTGGAGGTCGTAGCCGTCCTCATAATTCATGACCATGTAGCCCGTGCCGTTCGCCTCGAGGTAATCGTAGACCTTGATCACATTGTCATGTTTCACTTTGGAGAGGATCGTGGCTTCCTGGCGAAACATCCGCACGGCTTCGACAAAGACCTGTTCGTCCGACTTGGTTTGCACGACCACCCGCCCCGCGCCGTCGCGAATCACATAGTCCGACGGAAAGAGTTCCTTGATCGCCAGCCGCTTGCCGGTCTTCAGGTGTCGCGCCGCGTAGGTCACCCCAAATGTTCCCGGGCTCCCGAGGATGCGCTCAAACTGATACACATCCAGGACATGCCCCGACGGCAGCGGCTTGTGTGAGAAGGAGGGCGGCGGCATGGGTTGTTGCTCCGCGTTCGGTCACCCGAGACGGGTGGGCCTGATCATATCTTGCTGAAGTCCAGGCGCACCTCGCCCAAGGTGAGCGTGTCACCTTCCTTGAGGGGCACTTCATCGAATGCCTTGTTGTTGAACTGCCCGTTGACGGCCGTGTGGTTCGAGGAATTGCGGTCCGCCACCAGAAAGCGATCGCCATCTTTGCGCAGGGACGCATGCTGCTTGGAAACGCTGTTGTCATTGACGACGACATGACAGAGTTCGGCGGTGCGCCCGAGGATGAGGCGGTTGTTGTTGCTGGAAAACATCACGTCCGTGATCTCGATATGCACGCTGTCGCCTTTCGGTGTCCGCCCGGCCAGTTGCCATTTGCCAAAGCCGGGGAGCGGGGCGCCCGCGGTCTTCTGCGACTCGGAGTCCGCGACATCGATCAGCTTGCTGTGCGTAGTGCCGAGGACCTTGGCCATGCGCGGGTCGCGCAGGATCGTGGTGAAGCTGGGCTTCTGGTTGAATTTGAGCAGGCCGAGGATTAAGGCGACGAGCGCCACGGCGACCGCGAGCGCAATGGCGACGATAATCTTGACAGGCAGCGACGGCGTCTTCCGCCATTCCTGGGCCAGGATGTAACCCACGTGATTATCATCGAGCCACCCTTTCAGCTCGGAGGAAGCGGCGGCCCACTCGATCGACTCGCGGTCGCCGCTGGAGGTTTTGCTCATGCCGTCGCCCACCACCCCGATCACCTGGCCACCGGCATTGAGGAGGGGCCCGCCGCTGTTGCCGTGCTTGATCGCGCAACTGTGCTGGATGGTGAGCACATCGGGATAACTTACGCCGAGCATGCCGTGCCGCCGGGAGATCTGCTCGATGTTGCCCTTCGTAACCGTGGGGGTGAAATAGTTTTTCCAGAGCGATTTCCGTTCGACGACATTGGTGATGTCCCAGGTCGTGGCCGCGGCATCTGACTGGCGCAGCAAGACATCCAGTCCGGCCAGCAGGGCATTGCGTTCCGCGGAAACGGCGCCCGTATGCTCGCTGATGTTCTGGACGACGGCATCGATTTCATTCTGGCTGAGCCGCCGGCGCAGCTTCTGTTGCAGTTCCGCGATGGTGCGCTCGGCCTTGGCCACGATGATCTGCTTGCGAATTTCCGCGGAGCGTTCGAAATCCTCCACCGCGACGTCGGTGATGCCCGGGAAGCCGATGCTAAAGACTTCCTCCGAGGGGGTCGATTTCGTCTCGTCGAAAAGCAGCGGCAGCGGCGTGGCCTTGAGTTGCGGGCATTGGATGATGGCCAGGTCGCGATTGGCCGACTGCCATACCACCTTGGCTTTGTGCATGAGGTAGTGTTTGCCGACTTTCTGTACCACCAGCACGAGCTTCTCCGGCACCTCGACTTTTTCGTCCGGAGCCACGACGTGATTGTTGCTCACGATGTACCCTTCCTTGTTGATCACAAAGCCGGTGCCGAAGGAGGAGCCGACACTTTCAAAGACACTCCCATTGGGCATCTTGATTTGATAGATATCCAGGCCGGGACCGCCCTTTTCGTCCGGCTCCGGGCAAAGGATGCGGACGGTGGATTCCTGCATCTGCGCGCTGACCTGCGCGGCGGCGGACTGGTGGAAAGCCAGGGAGAGCAAGGCCGTCAGCAGCGAAAGCGAATAGAAGGAAAGTTTCATATGGGTAGCTATTGGCAAACGGTGAAGATTCGTGACGCTTCGGATGGAAATAGTTCGCGCCCCGTCATTCCTGGCGGACCACGGCCACGGTGGCGTTGTCCTGCTTCTTCTTGCCGATTTCATTCACGGCGATGAGTAACGCGCTGGCGATATGGGCGGCGGACTGGCGGGCATTGGTTTGCAGCCTTTCGGTGACGGCGTCCGGGCTCAGCGTGGCCAGGCCATCGGTCGCGGCACAGACGATATCGCCGCGCTGAAGGACGAAGGGCTCGTCGCGCAATTCATAGATTTCCAGCGGCCGGGCGGCGATGGCGGAGCGCAGGGCGTGGCGGTCAGGATGGTGCGCGGCTTCCTCGGCGGTCATCTCTCCCTGGGCCACCTGCTCGGCGAGCAGCGGGGTCATGGAGTGATCGGCATTGATCCGCTGGATGGCGCCGTCGCGGAAGAGATAGAGACCGGAATCGCCGACGCTCACCCAATGCAGCCCCGCCGGACTCCACACGACCGCGACCAGCGTGGAGCCCATGTGGCCGAGGCTTTCGTCGTTCCGGGCGATCTCCTCGAGCAAACTGCGGCGGCTGGCCCGCAACGAACTCAGCAGGCGCTCCGGGATCGAGCCGCGGCTGAAGCAGAAGTGCTCGATGAAGGACTCGACCACGATGCGGCTCGCCGTGGAGCCGCCCTTGTAGCCGCCCATCCCATCGGCCAGCCCGAGCAGGAGACCATCGAAGCCATCGGTTTCCGTTGAGAGCGGACAAAAGCCGTAATAGTCATCCTGCGTTTCGCGGGAGCCGTGGACTTGCCGGCCGGCGAAATCGATCTCGGGCCTCATGTATTGTCCTGCCAGTCAAACGTCTCGCCGCACAGACCCAGGAAGAGCACTTCGGTATCCCCCAGTTGGATGCGATCGCCGCTGAGCACTTCGGTCGGCCCGAGGAGCGCATCGCCGCGCACATAGGTGGGATTGGTGCCTTCGCCGAGGGTGAGGGTGAATTTCCGGGCGCGCGGATCGTAGAGCATCTTGGCGTGATTGAGCCGCGAGATCTGCGAATCGCCAAAGTCCAGGCAGGCGCGCTGGCTGGCATCGCGGCCGATGCTGTTCCAGCCGTAGCCGAGGCGCACGGCATTGCCACGACCCGGTCCTTTCACCACGACGAGCCAGCCGACCACGGGATCTTCACTGGCCCCGCCGGATTCGCTCTTGGGCGCCAGGGGGTTGAACATGGTGCCTTCGCCGGCGCGGTTCGGTGACGGGCGGAAGAGAACGGTTTTCTCTTCGCCACCGGCCCGAATGGGCTTGATGGAGTGGGCGTCCGCGCCGCCGGTCATGGTGGCATCGTCACGTTCCACCTTGCGGGTCTCGTCTGCGTCGTCGGATTCGGGAGTCGCGGCTCTCTGGAGTTGCTCGAGAGGCCGCACAATGCGTGTTTTTTCGTCGTTATCGCTCATAATTTAGAGGGTGGTTGATGGATTCTGTTGCTGTCTTTGTTTAAGCTTCTGGAGGCTAGGCCTTCTTCAGGAGGTCGCTGACGCGAATGGAGTAAAAACCTCCAAAGCGGACCTCATCCTCCGCGGTGACATACTCCTGCTTGATGGGTTTCCAGTTGCTCTGCTGCTTGACTGCGGTGCCGTTGCTACTCCCGCAATCAACGAGGTAATAACGTCCCCCGTCGGTGACGGTCAGTTCGGCGTGCAGACGGCTGATCTGCTTTTCCGCGTCTTCCAGGACGATGTCGGTGCCTTTGCGGCCGATAGTGAAGATTTTCATGTCTTAGTTTTCGGGAGAATTAAGAGTGAATCGCAGGCGCACTTCGCCCAGCTCAATGACGTCGCCGTCCGCGAGCGGGGTCTTGTCCACGCGCTTGCCCCCGATAAAGACGCCATTCGATGCCTCGAGATCGGCGATGATGAATTTGTCCCCGCGCTTGATCACTTCGGCGTGGTGGCTGGAGACGCTGTTGTTCTTCATCACAATGTCGTTGTCCGGCTTGCGGCCGATGCGGACCGCGGCCTTGGTGATGGGGTAGCGGGTTTCGTCCGCATCCAGGGTGACCAGCCAGGCGTAAACCGTGGCGGCCGGTTCCGGCATCTGGGTGTCTTCCGACTCCATGGGCGGATCCATGACCGGCGGGAAGGGTTCTGGAGGCAACGGCTCGGGCTGGGCGCTTTTCGCGGCGCGGCTGACGAGCAGGCCGAGCAGAATGACCGCCACGAGCAGGGCGGCGCCACCGAGAATCGCCAGCACCGGATGCTCGCGGAGTTTGGCCTTGAAAGAGGCCAGTCTCGATTCGGGTGCCGGCGGTTGCTCTTCGGACCGCACCGGCGTGGATTCTGCAACCCCGTTGGATTCGACGCTTTGGGCAAACGTGTAAAGCTTGCCGAATTCCGTCTGCACCTTGCCCGTGACATTAACGGTGCCCTTCGGGGCGCTCAAGGCGATCTCCGCCTGGCCGCCGGAGACGACGAACTTGAGCAGATTGCTTTCCGCGTCGGCGGGCAGCTTCGGATCGCTGCCGTCCGCTCGCAGGGGATAGCCGCCGGTCTCATCCGCCAGCGGATCGAGCCGCTGCACACCGTCCCGCGCTTCGGTGGATTTCGGAAATCCGACCGTGCAGATATGCACTTTCGCCTTGAGCGCGGCCTGCACGACATCCTGCTGCGAGATCACCTTGTCGTTCGAGATGCCATCCGAGATCAGCACGATATACTTGCGATCCGCCGGCGTGCCGCCAAACCACTCGATGGCGCGCTTCGTGCCGAGATAGAGTTCCGGGGATACGCCGTTGAAAGTAATCTTCTCGATGGCGGAATCGACAATGCTCTTTTTGCTCCCCATGGCGGCCATCATCTCCAGGTTGCCCGCGGAGAACGTCGCCACGCCAACCTGGTAGGGCGCTGTTTCCGCGACGGCGGAGAATTTGCCCATGGTGTCGCGAATCGACTTCCACAGTTTCTCCCGCGTCTTCTCCGTGGTGTCTTTGTTGTTGCCTAATGTTTTGTCGACCAGGAGCAGGATCGCGCAATGATAGTTGGGCAGTTTATCCGCGGGAGTGAACTTCACCTTGTCTTTGTCGACCGGTGTTCCGTTGGCGGAGATGTCGATCGACGACACGCGGTCTGCCGCGGGAAGGGCGAGATCGATCTTCAAGCTCGTGCCATTGTAAGGCTGAACCACGTCGACGGACTTCAAGGTGGATTGGGCGAAGACGCTCGATCCGGCTAGCGTCACCAGCAGCATGACCAGGCTGCGTGTTGTCAAAATTCCATCCGCCACGGCTTCACGAAAATTCTGAGGTGAAAGAAATTCTCTCATAAGCAACCGAATTAGTTCTGTTAATCGAGTGTGATTTTTGTGAAAGGAGGCGTCAATTTGTTTATTGGGTTGGCGGACGCCTTTAGGCGGGGCCGAATTTGCGCCGCAAGAATCTGATGAAGAGATATTTATGTTGTGGGCCGGGATCATCTGGTTTCTGGATTATCTGCGTTTCTACCCTGTTATTGAGAGCCCCGACGAATTTGTGACAAAATACTGCAAATTATTTTTGGCATCCCTGTGCGATCACAGACGCAAGCGTTGACAGGCCAACCGGACGAAGTTTATCAGCGGAGCGTCTCTCCATCGCAGCGCAGATTCTCACCACCTTAAATTTATGAAGACGCATGCCTTTTTCGCGGTCGTCGCCCTCTTCTGGTCGCTGGTTTCCAATACCACCATGGCGAAGGACTCGGGCGGCGAGGTTTATGCCGTCGTCGAGATTGGCGCAAGTGGGGTCAAGGGAATGGTCGTGCAGACGCTGGCGGAGAATGCCGACCCCGAGAATCCACCGGTCAAAATGCTCAAGCAGTACGAGCCGCTGGATAAGAATGCGTTCACGGCGGAGGCGGCGTCCCGGGTGGGTGAGGCCGTTGCGCAGATGCACAAGCAGATGCAGGACGAATTCAAGGTGCCGGTGAATCACTTCTACCTCGTGGGCAGCAGCGGCATTCCCGCAGAGGTGAAGAGCGCCATCGCCGGGAAGACCTTTTTGGAAGGCGCGACGATTGAGTATATCGACGCCGTGAAGGAAGCGACGCTGGTCTTTCGCGGCATCGTGCCGGCCCGGAGAATGAGCCAGGTGGTGTTGCTGGATATCGGCAGCGGCAATTCCAAAGGCGCCTATGTGGAAAAGACCAAACCCGCGCTGACTTTCACCACTTATTCGATCCCGTGGGGGACGAAGACGTACGCGCAGGAGATCAACAAGGGGCGCAAGGACGGCTCGCAATTCATGGTCGTGGCGGACCCGCTGAGGAAGGAGTTGATTCTCCCAGCGGTGCAAAGCGCCGTGCGGGATTTTCCCGGGATGCAAAACCTCCGGCGTGTCTATCTCGCCGGTGGTATCCCGTGGGCAATGGCGACGCTTTTGCACCCGGAAGAAATCGGACCGGACAAAAAAGGGCGGGAGAATTCGTGGGTCAAGCTGTCGGTCGACGACATCGCGAAGTTTTACAATAAGGCCACCACGGATGTCGCGAGTCTGCTGCAGCCTGACCTCGCGGGCGTGAGCAAGGAAAACCGACAGAAGGCCGAGGAGGAAGTCGCGCGCGTCGGCAAGGTCTTCAATCACGATCAGCTCACAGCTGGGGCGCAGATCCTCAAGACCTTTGCCGATGAGATGCACTTCGACAAAAAGGACGCTCTCTTCTTTTCGCGCCGGGCGCTCTACGCCTGGCCGCAAGGATACATCCTGGAGAAGCTGTCGGCGACGCACGGGAAGAATTGATCTCTGCGGGAAAGCTATTTCCCCGGCGACACCAGCACGCAGCGGAAGCCGATGAACGGGCGGCGGCTGTCGGGGCTTTCGTGATATTGGGGTTTTTCCCGGCAGGACAAAGCGTCGGCGGCGGCGTCCTTCCAACTCGCGCTGAGAATCAGCCTTTCCCCACTGCCCAAGTCCTGGTCCGCGCTCCATTCCTGCACATTGCTGCCAAAGTCGAAAAGTCCCGCCTTGTTGGGCCGAAAGTTCCCAGCCGGCGAGGTCGTGGCGTAGCCGTCGTCATAGTTTGGAATAATGACGAAGTTGGCGCCGAAGACACGCCGCGCGGCCAGATCCGCATAGTTGCCGGAACCGTTCGGCGGCGGATTCTCATCGCCCCAAGGATACTTGTCGTTTCCTCGTGCCGCGCGCCATTCGCTCCAGGTGGGCAGTCGATAAACGACCGATTGGCCGCTCTTCTTCGTCTCGGTGTCGGAAAGCCACTGGCAAAACGCATTGGCTTCGTTCCAACTGACCATCACCACGGGATGAGTCGGCTCGCGACCGACCGGCTCCTTGTTCAAGGTCGTCGCTGTCTCCCACTCGGCATTCACTCCCGCGTGGGAGCGCGCGTAGGCGGCGTAGTCCGCACGACGCGTCTGATGGATACTAAACAAAACCTTGCTGGCGGGCACTGGCACAAACCGCATGCCGAGGGAATTGACATACTCGCCGCCCTTCCACGCACCCTCGCGCGGGACGACATCTGTGACCGTGACTTTGTCGGCGACGGCGGAGCCATCCGTCGTCTTCGGCGTCGCCATGATGGCATAGTACAGACTCGCTCCGCCTCCGACCGCGGCCAGAGCGGCCAGAACGATCAGCCATAGGACACCTTTGCGTTTTGCCAGCGCGGGCGGAGCTGGCGGCACGGACTTGGGCTGACGCCGCGTGGGTTGTTTCTCCGCGGCCGGCGGACGCACGGGCTTCGATTTTCCTTTGCCGAAATCCCCGGCGAGCATCTGCCGCCAGGCGGCGACGCTCTGCGGCCGCTCACCGGACATGACACGAAAGGCCTCGTCCAGCGCGCGCAGAAAGGTCTCCCCGTATTTGCCGCGGTAGCGTCGCGCCATGGGCTGAAACCAATCCGCCTCGCCGCAGCGATCGATCGACACTGGCGGCACTCCGCCGGTGATCGCATGGATCATCACACCCGCGAGCGCATAGATATCCGTATAGGGGCCTTGTGGCGAATCGGTCTGGTATTGCTCGATGGGCGAGTAACCGGGCTTGACCACTCCGGTGAGCGTCTTGCTCTTGTCCACGGTCGTCCGCGCAGCGCCGAAGTCCAAGAGCATCGGGCGGTTTTCCGAGGTGATGAGGATGTTCTCCGGGCTGATGTCGCGATGGAGCACATTCTTGCCATGCACGCAGTCCAGACCATCCAGCAGCGGAAAGAGGATGGCGTGGAGCATCTGCTCCGAAGGCTTGCGGTGCTTCCCCATCCATTCGAGCAGGTTTTGCCCGTGCACGAATTCCATGACCATGTAGGCAGTACCGTGGCACTCGAGGAAGCGGTAAACATGGACGATATTCTCATGCCGCAGACTGGCCAGGATGCGCGCTTCATTGATGAACCGCTGCTTCGCCCACGCGAAACTCTCTGCATCCGAAGGTCGTTTGGGGACGACGGTGACGCCCTCCACGCGCGTGGCAAAATCGCGAGGCAGCAGTTCCTTGATCGCCACCTCGATATTCAAGAGCGTATCTTGCGCGAGATAGGTAATGCCGAAACCTCCTTGTCCCAACACCTTGACGATGCGGAATTCGGCGAAGCGATGCCCTACGGGCAGGGCGAGACGATGATCGGAGCCAATCATGAAGAGCAGCGGGCGGAAGCGTCGATGCGGACGGCAGGTTTTCCGGGTGGCATGGCGGGCGCGGGCCACGATAGCCAACGGACGGCGCGTGAGAAAGCGCAAACGCGAGGCGCGCGCAGACGGACGTGTTCTTTGCTTGAGCGAACATTCCCTGCATGGCTAGTGTCCCTGCCGGCATGAACGATCCCGCTCCTCGACCCTCGCGCTCGAGTCCCGCCACACGGGACATGCGTTTCGAGCAGACACGCTGGACGCTGGTCCTGAAAGCGCGCGAGCAGGAAAACACCCGTGAAGCCACTGGCGCGCTGGAGTGGCTCTGCCGCACCTACTGGTATCCGCTCTACGCTTTTGCCCGGAAGCAGGGCCGTTCGGCGCACGATGCGCAGGACCTGACCCAAGGATTTTTCTCGTACCTGCTGGAAAAGGATTTGTTTGCCTCGGCAGACCGCAACCTCGGCAAGCTGCGCACCTTTCTCCTCACCGCCTTCACGCGTTACATCACGCGAGAACGGGTGCACGCCGGAGCGCAGAAGCGCGGCGGCGGACGCATGATCGAATCGCTGGATGAGGAGTTCGACGATGGCGAGCGTCGTTATCGCCTGGAGCCGGCGGACCGGGTCACACCGGAACAGCTCTACGCGCGGTCGTGGGCGCTCTCCTTGCTGAAAGTAGCCCGGGGGGAAATCGAGGCGAAAGAGGCCGCGGCGGGACGAGCAGCGGTTTTCAAAGTGCTGGAGCCGTTCCTCGAACAGGAACGCGATCCAAGCATTAGCTACGATACCGTCGCGCGCCAGTTGAGCATGTCACAGGAGGCAGTCCGCAAAGCCGTGAGCCGCCTGCGCGAGCGCTATCGCGACGCCGTGCGCGAGCAGATCGCCAGCACCTTGCGCGATCCCAGCGACCGCGAAGTCGAAAGCGAAATGAAAGCGCTGTGGGCGGCGCTGAGTTAGCCGCCCGACAAGTGGGAGGTTGCCAAACACGCGGGGTTGGGTATTTTCGCCGTCCCAATGCGTCATCTGCTGACCAGCCGACTTACCTCGCTCCGCGCACTCGCCGCGCGCGCTTCTCTGCGCGCGGACCGCGGAGCTGTCCTCGTTTAACGTCGGCTGGTGCTGCTTCGGGCGGAAGTGGCGACTGGTCCTGCCAAATTTCCTTTCCCCGCCCGTAAACCTTTTTGACAGATGATTTTTCCACCAAGCAGCAAGTATCGTCCCTACCCGCCCATCGCGATCCCAGATCGCCAATGGCCCAACCGCACCCTGACCACCGCTCCAATCTGGTGCAGCGTCGATCTCCGCGACGGCAACCAGGCACTGGCCGTGCCGATGAACGTCTCGCAGAAACTCGAGCTCTTCGACGCACTGGTAAAGTGCGGGTTCAAGGAAATCGAGGTCGGCTTCCCATCGGCGTCGAATACCGAGTTCGCCTTCAACCGCAGCCTGATCGAGGAAGGCCGCATCCCCGATGACGTGACGATCCAATGCCTCGTGCAGGCCCGCGAGGATTTGATCGAGAAGACGGTGCAATCGGTGATGGGCGCGAAACGGGTGATCATTCACCTCTACAACTCCACCTCGCCCGCGCAGCGTCGCATCGTGTTCGGTAAATCCAAGGAAGAGATTGTACAGGTCGCCGTGCAAGGGGCCCGCTGGATCCAGGAACGCCTGCCGCGTTTGGCGGGGACGGATGTGCGCTTGCAATACTCACCCGAGAGTTTCTCCGCGACGGAAGTAGAGTTTGCGAAGGAGATCAGCGAAGCGGTGATGGACGTCTGGCAGCCGACGCCCGATCGCCCGATGATCCTGAATCTTCCGGATACCGTCGAAGTCGCGATGCCAAATGTCTACGCCGACCAGATCGAGTGGATGAGCCGCAACATCGAGAACCGCGATTCGCTGATCTTCAGCTTGCACACGCACAATGACCGCGGCACCGGCGTGGCCGCCACGGAACTGGGACTGCTGGCCGGCGCCCAGCGCGTGGAGGGCACGCTCTTCGGCAACGGCGAGC
>NZ_JBDUCX010000178.1:0-13969 GCF_040003245.1 Chthoniobacter sp. | reverse complement strand
CCGAAAACCCACAAAAACTCTCATAGCAAGTGGATCAAAAACCGGGGGCAGGCCAAAGTGTTGACCCCGATTACCGATTGCCAGCTTTCAAGCTCACACCTCCTCCTCGTACCAGTCAAAAGTGCATAACAGGCTCTTAGGGCCATTCGGGACTGACCTCGAATCGAACCCGCCTCCACAGCCGTCAGTACATCGTATCGAATAGACGTGACCGCTCAACACATTCAATATCCATGAGATATATCACACTAGCAACATCGTTGTTACTTTGCTGGTTGAGTGTATCGTGCGAGAAGAAGTTAGAGCAAGGACACTGGAAGGAACCAATGCTACCCGCGTTCCGCCCATCAGAAGCAATCAAACAACCGCCGTTCGTCGGAACTATCATATCTTCCGATGTCTGGAATCTGCATCACCATGGGGAGCATACAGCCATTGTTGCGGTCGGTATACAAATTGAACGTCAAGACGGAACAAAATTCGCAATAACAGCGCTGCCCGCCACGCAATCCGATGTTGCGCTTGCCAAACGATTGCTCGCCGGCCACACCTATTCTTTTCCGGATGTTCTGCGTGCATCTGCAGACCACTAATACCGGGAATGGGGTCAGTCCGGGCGCATTGACATTCAACAGGAAAAGTGAAAACAGGGGCGTGGCTCCGAAAGTCGGGATCCAAATTGCCGCGACCGTCTGTCCTATTCGTGATCGTGGTAATCGGCGGGAGGCGATTTCTCGTGACGACCGACGGGACACGGTCTCTCGACACGCTCGCAGGTTTGGGGCCGCAAGATCGGACCGTTTATCGCTTCAATGGCGCTTTGGGTCACGGCCGATCGAGCAACGCTGGGCCGCCTTCCTTGGGCGGCTCGTAGCAAGGGCCGGCTTGACGCTTAGGCGGCGGCGCCGCTCTGGGCTTCCTCGAGGCGGCCCTGGACGTCGGCGGCCTGGAGGGTGGCGATCATTTCGTCGATGTCGCCGGCGATGAAGCGGTCGAGATTGTAGAGGGTGAGGTTGACCCGGTGGTCGGTGACGCGGTTCTGCGGGAAATTGTAGGTGCGGATCTTTTCGCTGCGGTCGCCGGTGCCGATCTGGCCTTTGCGCTGGGCGGCGTATTTCTCGGCTTCCTCGCGCTGTTTCACCTCGAGGAGACGGGAGCGGAGGATGGTGAGGGCTTTCTCCTTGTTCTTCTGCTGCGAGCGGCCGTCCTGGCAGCGGACGATGGTGCCGGTGGGGATGTGCATGACCTGCACGGCGGAGTCGGTGGTGTTGACGCCCTGGCCGCCGGGGCCGCCGGCGCGGCAGACTTCGATGCGGATTTCGTCGGCCTTGAGCTCGAGGTCGACTTCCTCGGCCTCGGGCAGCACGGCGACGGTGGCGGTGCTGGTGTGGATGCGGCCCTGGGCCTCGGTGGCGGGGACGCGTTGCACGCGGTGCACGCCGCTCTCGTAGCGCAGGGTGCGGAAGACCTGGTCGCCGGTGACCTTGAAGATAACTTCTTTCATGCCGCCGAGTTCGCCGGCGCTGATTTCCAGCGGCTCGAGCTTGAACCCGTGGGTCTCCGCAAAGCGGGTGTACATGCGGTAGAGATCGGCGGCGAAGAGCGCCGCTTCGTCGCCGCCGGTGCCGCCACGGATCTCGACGATGGCGTCGCGATCTTCATTCGGATCGGGCGGGAGGAGGGAGAACTGGACGGCGCGCTCGGAATCGGCGATCACCTTTTCCAAGTCGGGAATCTCCGCGGCCGCCATCTCGGCGAGGTCCTTGTCTTCGCCATTGACCAGCGCCTGGTTTTCGATGAGCTGCGCGCGGGTCTTTTTCAACGTCTCCCAACTGGCCAGCAATTCCTTGAGCCGGGTATGTTCGCGCAGGGTCTCACGCGCCTTGCGCGGGTCGTCGTAGAGATTCGAGGAAGAGATCTCGGCTTCGAGTTCGCGAAAGCGTTCGGCTTTTCTGGCAATGAGGGGAGCGAAGTCCATTTTTTGGGGAAGTTCTTAGTGCTGAGTGCTCAGTAGAATCCGCGACTCTCAATACTAAGCACTAAGCACTAAGCACTCCGGGCCGCCGGGCAAAACAAAACGGTGAAGATGCACGTGGCACCTTCACCGTTTCTAAAGTTTTCGGATTTCCAGCTAGGCGCTCTTCTTGCGGCTCTGGGCGCCTGCGTAACGGCGCGAGAATTTCTCGATGCGGCCGGCGGTATCGACGAACTTCTGCTCACCCGTAAAGAAGGGGTGGCAGGCCGCGCAGATGCCGACTTTGATGTCGCGCTTGGTGGAACGCGTGTGGTAGGTGGTGCCGCAAGCGCACGAGATCGTGGTCTCTTGGTAATCAGGATGAATATCTGCTTTCATGGCTCGGAAAAGGGAGTAGGAGACTACCCAGCAAACTCCCCTCCGCAACGAAAAACTCGATTAATTTTTAGTGACCGATCCTTCCGCCGAAAACCCGGTGCTCGCTGCCTGGCAAAACACGCTCGCCCGCTTCGGTCCGCATCCGGCGATCTTCTCCCCGTCGGACACCGTGCTGCGCACTTTCGGGCAGATCGAGTTGGAGGCCTCGAAAGTGGGAGGGCTGTTCGAGGAGCTTCCGCCGCATTCGGTGGTGGGGGTGCAGATTGGAAACAGCGAGACCTGGCCGGAACTGCTGCTCGCGCTTTGGCAGCGCCAGTTGATCCCGCTGCCGCTGGGCGACATGGGGCAGACGGAACTGGCCTATACCTTGGGAACGTGTCGCGCCGCCGCGTTGGTCACGAACCAGGATGGTTCGTTGACTGTCCAGCGCCGGACGGTGGCGGAGGAGGCGACGTGCTGGCCGGAACCGGTGCCGCAATTTCTCAAGCTCACCTCGGGAACGACGAGTACGCCGCGGGCGGTGCGTTTCCGCGCCAGCCAGCTCTTCGCCGATGGCGAGAATATCTGCACGACGATGGGGCTGACTGAGCTCGATGTGAATTACGGGGTCATTCCCTTTTCGCACAGCTACGGCTTTAGCAATCTCATCACCCCGCTGCTGGTGCGCGGAGTGCGGCTGGTGGTGAGCCACGACCGCATGCCGCGTGCGATCCTCGATGGCCTGGCCGCGACGAAGGCGACCGTGTTTCCGGCGACGCCAGTCTTCTTTCAAAAGCTGGCGGAACTTTCCAATGCGCCGGAGCTGCCGTCGCTGCGGCGGTGCATTTCGGCGGGTGCGCCGCTCGCCAAGCAGGCGGCCGGGATGTTCAGTGCGAAGTTTGGACTCAAGATTCACACATTCTACGGCTCGTCGGAATGCGGCGGCATCGCGTATGACGCGTCCGAGGAACGGAACTATGAAGACGGTTTCGTCGGCACGCCGATGCAGGGTGTGGAGATCGAGCATGGGTCGCAGGAAGCGGGGCCGATTCAGGTGCGGAGTGCGGCGGTGGGCGACGGCTACTTTCCCACCGAAGACCGGGAGACGCTGCACAGCGGGCGATTTGTGCCGGCGGATCTGGTGCAGCGTGGCGAGCGGGGGCTTTATCTCGTGGGGCGCACTTCCGAGGTGATCAATGTGGCGGGGCGCAAGTTGAATCCGCACGAAGTCGAGGCGCGGCTGGCGGAGTTTCCGGGGGTGAGGCAGGCCGTGGTTTTCGGGGTGGAGTCCGTGCTGCGGGGAGAGGAGCCGGTGGCCTGCATTGCCGGTGACAATATCGGACGCGAGGCGATTCTCCGCTTTTGCCAGGAAAAGCTCAGTTCATGGCAGGTGCCGCGCGATGTGTGGCTGGTCGGCGAAATCCCCACCAATGAACGTGGCAAGATCAGCCGCCGCACGCTGGCCGAGAGCTACCGTGCGCAACTCCCGAATCTCTCATGACCGCTCTCGTCGCCGACGCCGCCTGCCAGCTTCACGATACCGGCCACGGTCATCCCGAATCGCCGGCGCGCTTCAGTGCGGTGATGGATGGGTTGAAGCGCGCGGGCTTGCTGGAAAAGCGCACGCGCCTCCAGCCGCGTGCGGTCACGGGCGATGATCTCGCGCTCGCCCACGAGATCGACTATCTGCGCCGCGCGGAACGCGATATCCTTTCCGGCGCCGCGCAATTGAGCACGGGGGACACGTCGGTTTGCGAGGCCTCGTGGGAGGCGGCGCGGCTCGCCGTCGGCTGCGCACTCGCGGCGGTCGATGCGGTGATTGAAGGAAAAGCCGACAATGCCTTTTGCGCCGTGCGCCCTCCCGGACACCACGCGACGGCGGATCGCGGGATGGGCTTTTGCGTGCTGAACAATGTCGCCCTTGCCGCCCGGCACGCGCAGCGGCGGCACGGCATCGAGCGCGTGCTGATCGTCGATTGGGACGTGCATCACGGCAATGGCACGCAGGATATCTTCTACGAGGATGGCTCCGTCTTCTTCTTCAGCACGCACCAGTCGCCGTGGTACCCGGGCACCGGCCATGCGAAGGAAACCGGCGCGGGCGCGGGGAAGGGAGCCACGCTCAATTGTCCGCTGCCCGCGGGTGCCGGGCGCACGGAGATCTTCGCCGCCTTTGAAGAGCAACTCCTGCCGGCGATGGAAAAGTTCCGTCCGGAATTCGTGCTCATCTCCGCGGGCTTCGATTCGCGGGCCGGCGATCCGCTCGGCGATTTCCTGCTCACCGATGCTGATTTTGCCGACCTCACGCAGCTCGTGCGCGGCATCGCTGATCGACACGCGAAGGGCCGCGTCGTCTCTTTGCTGGAAGGCGGCTACGGTTTGGGCGGCCTGGCCAGCGCGGCCGCGGCGCACGTGGCTGCACTGTTGAAATGAAGCCTGCTACGCTGGCCCTAAAGCATTCGCGCGGGCTGCCCGGTGCTCTCCAGCACCGAGTGCCATAGCTCGCTCTGTGGGTCGACCTTGCGGCGTCCTTGCGTGGCGAGGGCGATGGGCAGATGCACGAAGGCGCCATGCCAGCGCCCCACGAGCATCGCGGTCTTGCCGGCCATCGCGGCGTGCACGGCGTGCTGGGCGAGCTGCGAGCAGTAGACGTTGTCCTGCGCATTGGCCGGGACGCTGCGGATGATGTAGCTCGGGTCGAAATACTTCAGGTTGCACTCGAAGCGGCGCTCCTTGAAGAAGGCGCCGATCTTCTCTTTCAAGAACATCCCGATGTCCCCGTGCTTCTTGTTGCCGCTGGCGTCCGCGCCGCCGTCGCTGGTCATCAGGTCCTGGCCCGCTCCCTCCGACACGACGATGACGGCGTGTTTCTTTTTCGCCAGCTTGTAGCGCAGCGCCTCGAGCAACCCGCGCTCTCCCTCGAGCGTGAAGGGGACCTCGGGAATCAGCACGAAATCCACATTGCCGCCCGCCAGTGCGGCGTAACAGGAGATGAAACCGGAGTCGCGGCCCATGAGACGAATCAGGCCGATGCCGTTGACCGCGCCGGTGGCCTCGACGTAGCCGCACTTCACTGCCTGCACGGCGTGGGCGAAAGCCGTTTCGAACCCGAACGACTTGTCGAGATACATGATGTCGTTGTCGATCGTCTTGGGGATGCCGATGACGGCCTTCTTGAGGCCGCGCCGTTCGCATTCCGCGGAAATCTCCGCCGCACCGCGCAGTGTGCCGTCGCCGCCGACCACAAAGAACAGGTCGATGTTCATCTCTTCGAGCAAATCGACCATCTCGCCGATTTTCTGCGGCCCGCGCGAACTGCCGAGGATCGTGCCGCCGAAGTTGTGGATCTGCGAGACCGACTCCGGCTTGAGGAGCATCGGCGTGTGCCCGTAGCGCGGGATCAGGCCTTCGTAGCCGTAGCGGAAACCGAAGACTTTGGTCACGGCGTAGCGGTAGTGAAGCTGCGTCACGATTCCGCGAATCATGTCGTTCAGCCCCGGGCACAGCCCGCCACAGGTCACGATGGCCGCGGTCGTCCTGGACGGATTGAAGAAGATGTTCTCCCGGGGCCCTGCCGCTTCGAAGCTGAATTGGGTGGTATCGACCTGCGGTCCGTCGTCGCGATCCAGGGTGTGGCTGAAAAGCACGCGCTCCTGGTCTTTGCGGAAGTTCACCTCGACTCCGCCCCCTACGTGTCGCAACGGCGACGTGATTTCACACGGCCCTAGTGATTTGATCGTGGTGTCCATGACGGCGGAGATGAATGAAGCGATTTGTGCCCAAGCTCAAGGAACGAATGATACGCACGCGTAAAAAACTCCGTTTTCACCGGAAATCGGGGCGATAGTACGCTCCGCTGGCAAACTTCTGCACGCGGTGACACACGCGCCGCTTGCCAAGCAGGCATCCGCTTCCCATCATCTGAACGATACTGTTAAACCGGTTTCTCACACGGAAACCACAACTTGAACCTATTTATGGCCCACGAATTACCAAAACTTCCCTTCGCATATACCGACCTCGAGCCGACGATCGACGCGGCGACGGCGGAGATTCACTACTCCAAGCATCACCAGGCGTACGTCACCAACCTCAATAAGGCCCTCGAAAGCGCCCCGGACCTCGCGAGCAAGAGCGCCGAGGATCTGATCAAGAACCTTGCCGCCGTGCCCGAAGCGATTCGCGGCCCGGTGCGCAACAACGGTGGCGGCCATGTGAACCACAGCTTTTTCTGGAAGCTCCTCAAGCCCAAGGCCGAGGGCGCCCCGGTCGGCAAGCTCGCCGAGGCGATCAAGAGCACCTTCGGTGACTTCGCGCAATTCCAGGAGAAATTCAACGCGGCGGGCGTCGGCCGCTTCGGCTCCGGCTGGGCGTGGTTGCTCGTCAATGGCGGCAAGCTCGAGATCGGCTCCACGGCCAATCAGGACAGCCCCATCATGGGCAAAGCCGTGGCCGGGATTGAAGGCACGCCGGTCCTCGGGGTCGATGTGTGGGAACACGCTTATTACCTCCATTACCAGAACCGCCGTCCCGATTACCTCAAGGCCATCTGGGGCGTGATCAACTGGGCGCAAGCCGAGGAAAACTACCTCGCCGCGCTCAAGTAACGACCAGCCGTTCGATCGTTTACAGCGCCGCATCGGGCAACCGGTGCGGCGCTTCCTTGTACCGATGGCTGGGCTGGTTCCGTGGCGAAAATGACAAGTAATCGTCACATTATTCCTTCTTGCTTAAAAGCCCGGGAGGATGCTCAATCGACCGCGTTATGGTTACGTTGTCTGATCGGCAGAATTACGTGAGGGCACTGATGTGCACTCTCGTGCTGGGCTCATTGATGGGCTTCAGCGGGTGCAAAAAACAAGTGGCCAAGGAGGAAGTCCCCGAAGAAGTCCCGGCGGCTACGCCGGCCCCCAAACTGGCGACCCCGGAACCAAAGCCCGTGGCCGTGGCAACCCCAACGCCTCCTCCCGCCACTCCCGCTCCGGAATTGGCGCCGCCCGGTGTGTTCTACCTCGTGACCAAGGTCTCGGTGGAAACTTCCGATGGCATCCTCGGCCTCAAGCCGGGACAGCCGCTGCGGGAAGTGCGCCCGGGCGTTTACAAAGCCGACAATAATGAAGTGACGCTGCGTCCGGACCAGGTGACGAACGATATGGCAGTGGCGCGCCGACTGGTCGTCCAGGACCAGAAAACTCAGGCGGCTATCCAGCAGCGCCTGGCGGCCCCAGGTGGACAGGTGCCGCCCGCAGCGAGTGCGACTCCGCCGTCGTCCTCCGCCCGCCCGGCTCCGGTAGAGAGCGCAGCGGAAATCGCACGCAAGGAACTTCTCCGCCAGCGCGAGGCGCTGCAGCAGGCGTCCAACCGGCTCGCCATTTCGCTCAACGAAGCCACTTCCCGGTTTGGCGGCAATTGGCAAATTGGGGCCAAGAAATCGCCGCAAGCGTTCCAGCTTCTCCAGCAGTTCAACGGTCTGCAGAAGCAAATCGGGGACGTCGACGGGCAGCTTTCGCAGCTTCGCTAGGGTGGGCCTTAATGCCATGAATTGGCGTTAAGGAGGTTTGCGAAACAGGTGCGGTGATGATTGACGGCAAAAAATTCGGACCTTGACCAGCCTTGACTGGGCTTGACCAGCCTTGATCCGTCTGAGTCTTACTCTGGTTCGGCCATAGGCCAATCAAGGTCGACGGCCAGCAACCGCTTTCGTGAGCCTGGATGCCTTGTTGCATCTCATTTGCATCAAACTACTCCCGTTTGGATATGTCAAAGAACCTCCCTTTCTCCCGCTCCCCGCGATACCTCGGATTCCACTCTGACCTTCTCTCATTCCTGCCTCTGCTCATAGCATCACGGCCGCCAAAAAGCAAGACGCGGTGTGTTTTGGTTTCGCCCCCTACTTCCCGAATTTCAGGCTGAGTTCCTTGCCGGCCGGATGCGGTTGGGCGGTGAGCAGCGTGATCGTGCCGTCGGCGTCCTTTTTGAAGCGCAGCGGGTCGCCGGTGAAGGCATCGTGGTAGGTGGCGGCGGTGGCTTCGTCGAGCTGCGCGCCGTGCTCCAGGGCGGCGTCGAGCATCGTGCGGAGCGTGGCGATGACGAACTGCTTTTCCCCGACGTTGACGGTGGGCGCCACCATGCTCCGGACGACGTAGAAAGTGCTGTGCTGCGCATCCTCGTCCACGGCTTTCATGGCGGCGTGGCATTGCGGCCATGCTTCGCCCAGCCCCGCCTGGGCACGAAGCTGAAGGGAGCGCATTTCTGCGACGAATGCCTTGACTCCTTCTGGCGTGAATTCCTTCAGCAGCGCCTCCTTCGCCTTCCATTTGTCCGTTCCTTCCATGTTCAGGAGTTCCTCAACTTGTGTCTTGTCCGCGCCGGCCACGCTGAAGCGGGTGTCGAGCCAGTCGATGAATGCACTTTCGCCCCCATAGGCGGCCTGGGTGGTGTGCAGTGGGGGGAGCGTCTTGAGCTGCGCGGCGTAGGTTTTCCGGGTGTCCGCATCCCAGGCGAGGCAATGCCGGGCGGCGGCACGCAGGGCATTCGTCTCGATGGCGTACTGAACGAGATTGGAGATGAGCATATCGCCGGCCCCCGCATGCCGGGCCAGGCGATGGGTCAAGAGGAGATAATCGAGGCCTTCCT
The DNA here is from genome assembly GCF_040003245.1 of Chthoniobacter sp. NCBI lineage: Bacteria > Pseudomonadati > Verrucomicrobiota > Spartobacteria > Chthoniobacterales > Chthoniobacteraceae > Chthoniobacter > Chthoniobacter sp. The sequence goes on along the minus strand of NZ_JBDUCX010000178.1, from coordinate 5,001 downwards.
TCACCTTGCCCTCGGCGAAAAAGTCCTCCGCCTGCAAGATGGCGACCGCGCCCATTTCCTGCATCTTGGAAACATGGGGCAGCGCCATGAAGGGGCCATCCTCCACCGGCATGCCCCAGTCGCAGGGTACGGTGGAGTCCGCTGCCTTGAATGCAAGGAGCAGGCTGCTTTTGCTGTCAGACAAAATCTTTGCCGCCGCCATGGCATCGTAGGGCTTCCGGCCGGCGACGACTTCGTGCACTTCCTTGGCCTGCTCGGGAGTCAATTGAGGGCGGATCGCTGCCGCCTGCCAGTAGAGCAGGGCGGGATTGGTAGGCCGGGAATCCAGGGCCCGGAGTGGGGAGGCGAAGGTGAGGGTTGCGAAGGTAAAAGTGAGGAGGGTGTATTTCATGGAGTGGAGGATTTACGGAAGAGTGGCGTTGAAGAGGGGCGAAGAGGCGGGCAGCAAGGTGCTGGCGTCACGATCAAGCAGGGCGAGAAGAGCTGCGTCGCCGTCGTTGGCGGCGGCTTGATAGGCGAGCAGGGAGGCGCGGGGGGCGGCGGTTCGCGGCGCGAGGGAAGTGACTACTTCACGTGGCTTGGTGGGAGCGGAGGAATGCGGCCACAGGGCGATGAGCGCGCTCAAGGCCACGACTGCAGCCGCTGCGGTAAGCGTTGGCGCGAGGTGCCAGCGTGGGGTGGCGGATTTGGTCTCTGCCAGGGCCCGCACACGACGCATCGTCTCATAGTGCAGGGCCGCATCGAAAGCAGGCTCGGACACTCGCGCCGCGTCGCGCTGGAGGGCGTCGCGCATCGACTGGTCGTCATCGGGAGTCGGGGTGCTCATGGTCGGTTCTGTGGGTTAATGCGCGGCGCCGCGGAGGCGGTTCACTTTTTCTTTCATGCGGCGGAGCTTGGTCAGCGCGCTATGGAGGCGGCTCTTCACCGTGCCGGGCGGGATGCCGAGGACGGCGGCGATCTCCGTCTCGCTGGCGTCGGCGTAAAAGCGCAGGCGCACGACCTCGCGATGCCGGGCGGGCAGAGCGGTGAGCATGGCGCGCAGTAACTCCGCCTCGGCCACTCCGCCCTCTTCCGGCCCACCGCTGGTTGCCGGCTCGAAGCGCTGCGCGGCGGCCTGCTGTTCCAGCGTGGCCAGCGGGAGCCGCCGTGAAAACCAACCGAGCGCACGCTGATGTTGACGCAGGAGGATGACGTAGAGCCAGGTGAAGACGCGGCACGATCCATCGAAGCGCGGCAGGCTCTTCCAAGCCGCGATCATCGTTTCCTGCACAAGGTCCTGGGCGCGCTGGCTGTCGCTGCAAAAGGCAAGGGCCTGCCCGAGGAGGCGCGGTTGCAGTTCCTCCATGAGTTGCGAAAACGCCGCGAGATCGCCGGCGCGGGCCAGGGCGAGGAGATCGGCTTGATGGTCGACGGGGGAGGATGACATGCAGCGCTGCACCTTTATGGCGCGTCGGGGCCGTGGAGTTCAGAATATTTTGGGGCTTCCTGGTGTTGTTGTCGTCTGCTGCTGCGCCGCGCGCCGGATAGGAGGTATGGGACGAATGGGAGGTATAGGAGGGTGCCTCGGCGGACCGAGGTGGCTACAATGTGACGATTCGCCATTGAGCCCGGGGCGTGAGTGGGATACACCGTCCCGCTCCTATTTATGGCTTTTCTCAACGACAACTATTTCAAGCTCAAGGCTGGCTACCTCTTCCCCGAGATCGCGCGGCGTGTGAAGGCATTCGGCGACGCGAACCCGGACGCCGCCAAGCGCATCATTCGCTGCGGCATCGGCGACGTGACCGAGCCGTTGCCCCCTGCGGTGACAGCGGCGATGCACAAGGCGGTGGACGACATGGCCACGCGCGAAGGCTTCCACGGCTACGGGCCCGAGCAGGGTTACGAGTGGTTGCGGCATGCCATCGCGGAGAATGACTATCGCGCGAAGGGGATTGAAGTGGCGGACGACGAGGTCTTCGTGAGCGATGGCTCCAAGTGCGACTGCGGCAACATCCTCGATATCCTCGGCGGCAAGAACAAGCTGGCTATCACCGACCCGGTATATCCGGTGTATGTGGATACCAACGTGATGGCCGGGCATACCGGTGACGCCGATGACAGTGGCGCCTACGCGGGCTTGGTTTACTTGAAGTGCACGGCTGAGAACGGCTTCGTGGCCGCGCCGCCGCAGGAGCACGTGGATGTCATCTATCTATGCTTTCCGAACAACCCGACCGGCGCCGTGGCGACGCGCGCGCAGCTCGAAGCGTGGGTGGCCTACGCGCAGGAGCACCAGTCGGTGATTCTCTACGATGCGGCTTACGAGGCCTACATCAGCGACCCGGCGGTGCCGCATTCCATCTACGAGATTGCCGGGGCGCGTGAGGTCGCGATTGAGTTCCGCAGCTTCTCGAAGAATGGCGGGTTCACCGGGACGCGTTGCGCGTTCATTGTGGTGCCAAAGACGCTGCTGGCCTCGACGGCGAGCGGCGAGCGCAAGCCGTTGCATCCGCTCTGGTCGCGCCGGCATTCCACCAAGTTCAACGGCGTTTCCTACATCGTGCAGCGCGGCGCGGAGGCGCTCTATTCGCCCGAGGGCAAGGCACAGATCGCGGCGCTCGTCACGCATTACATGGGCAATGCGAAGATCCTCCGCGAGGCCGGGGAGAGCGTGGGGCTGCGCGTCTACGGCGGCGTGAATGCGCCCTATATCTGGGTCTCCACGCCGACGGGCACGACGAGCTGGCAGATGTTCGATCGCATGCTCAATGAGGCCAATGTCGTCATCACGCCGGGCAGCGGCTTCGGCGCGATGGGCGAAGGCTACTTCCGGATCAGCGCGTTCAATTCGCGGGCGAATGCGGAGGAAGTTGCGCGGCGGATTAAGGCGATCCAGTGGTGAGGGAAGGCAGAACATTCAACGTCCAACACCCAACATCGAACATCCAATGGAACGGAAGCCGCGCAACATATGAGCTGCCCCGTTGGCGTCTACGATAGTGGCTACGGTGGATTGACGGTACTCCGGCAATTGCGGAAGACGCTGCCGGAACTGGACTACCTGTACCTCGGCGATTCGGGGCGCGCGCCTTATGGCGGGCGCGATGTGGATACGATCCTCGATTTCTCCGAGCAATGCGTGGAGCGGCTCTTTGCCGAAGGTTGCCGGGCGATTCTCGTGGCTTGCCACACCGTCTCTTGCGTGGCGCTGCGGCATTTGCAGCATCGCTATGGGTCGGCGGAGCGGCGCATTCTGGGCGTCACGATTCCCGCGGCGGAAGCGGCGGTGCAGCGGACGCGCGGGCATATTGGATTTGTCGGCACGGCGCGCACGGTGGCTTCCCACACTTTCCGCACCGAGGTGCGCAAGCTGAGCGACAGCGTGCAGATCACCGAAGTGGCGGCGCCGCTGCTGGCGCCGATCGTGGAGGAAGGCTGGGAGGACACCGAGATCGCCCGGTTGGCTGTGCAGCGCTATCTCGCGAAGTTCGACGGCGTCGATACGCTCGTCCTTGGTTGCACGCACTACCCATTGCTGGAGCGCGCGTTCAATGAACTCACGCCGCCGGAGGTCAACGTGCTCAATCCCGCGCCCGAGGTGGCGGAGCGGTTCCGCGCCTGGCGGGAACGGCATCCGGGTTTTGCGCCGGTAGGGACGGGGAGTTTGCGGGTGCTTTCCAGCGGCGATGTCACGCGCTTCGCGACGCATGGGGCGCGGTTTCTCGGGGAGGCGCTGCCGGCGGTCGAGCATATCGCCGAGCAGAACGGGCGGCTGGCGCTTTGTCCGGAGGGGAGTGAGCCGACGGGGCAGGTGGTAAGGTAGCGGGTGAGGCAGGTCGATACCCAATCGACATCGCGATATCGACAACCACCATCGCGGTCAGAAATGATCGCTGACCGCGATGGTAGTTGTGGAAGCCGAGCCAGGTCAAGAGCGTTTTATGGCGCTTTTGGACAGAAGCCCGTGCCTGCGCCAGATGCTTCGCAGGCTCAGAATGACGTTTTTTCCGAAGCCCTGCTACAGCGGGCCGCCCCGATATGCCCTCGTTGCTGCCTCGTAGATTACCCGCAGCGGCTGGGCGCTCTTTTCGCTGAGCGCGCGGCAGGACTCGAATTCCGGCGCGACCTGCACGACCTCGCCGCTCTTGAGCCCCAGCTTGACCGTCACTTCGCCAAACTCCGTCACCACCGTCTCGAAACGCCGCTCGAGCTTGAGCCGTACGACTTGCTCGGTGCGCAGGCCGAAGGCGGTGGTCTCACGGAAAATGATGCTGGCCATGGCCTCGACGTGGGCGCGTTCGCAGAGCACCGAGAGCATCACGGCGGGCCGGTTCTTCTTCATGTGGATGGGCGTGAACCACACATCCAGCGCGCCGGCGACGAGCATCTTGTCCATCGCCGCGCCGAGGATCTCGGGCGACGCATCGTCGAGGTTCGTGTCGAGGCGGGTGACGGTATCGGTCTCGTAGCCGCCGAGCATGGTCTAGCCCTCCACGAGAGTGCCGAGGACGGCGCGCAGCACGTTCGGACGCGACTGGAGATCGCGCGAGCCGACGCCGTAGCCGATCTTGTCGATGGTGATCTGCGGCATGGGGCCAAAGGATGCGCCAAACTCGGCGGCGATGGCGGCGCCGGTGGGCGTGATGAGCTCGTGCGGCTCATCGATCTGCCCGATCGGGATGCCTTGCAAAATTTCGAGCGTCGCGGGCGCGGGCAGCGGGAAGGTGCCGTGCGCGCAGTGCACCGTGCCGGAGCCGTCGTGCAGGGTGGAGACGAGGACCGTCTCCACGCCGAGTGCCTCGAGGCCGACGCAGGCGCCGACGATGTCGGCGATGGAATCGAGCGCGCCGACTTCGTGAAAGGTCACGTCGGCGGGCGGCTGGCCGTGGATTTTTCCTTCGGCCACGGCGATGCGCTGGAAGATGCCGAGGGCGTGTTTTTTGACGAAAGGGGAAAGCTCGCTCGCCTCGATCAGCGCGCGAATCTCGCCGTGGCTGCGCCCGTGATCGTGGTCGTGAT
>NZ_JBDUCX010000018.1:0-41681 GCF_040003245.1 Chthoniobacter sp. | reverse complement strand
CCGAACCACTTGCGGAAAATCTCCGGGTGTTCCTTCAGCCCATCGGTCGAGCCCATGAAGATCACGCCCTGCTCGCCCACGGCCTTCTTGATATTGGAATAGACCGCCTCGGAGTCGAACTGCGCCTCGACGCCGGCGAGGAACTTGCGCTCCTGCTCCGGGATGCCGAGCCGCTCGAATGTGCGCTTCATGTCTTCCGGCACATCTTCCCACGAGCGCGAGGCCTTCTGGCCGCCCGACAGGTAGTAGCGGATGTCCTTGAAAACGATGTTCTCCAGGTCTTTCGAAGCCCAATGCGTTGGCATCGGCTTGGAGAGAAAGACGTCGAGGGCCTTGTGGCGCCATTCCCGGATCCAGTCCGGCTCGTTCTTGACGTTGGCGATGTAGTCGACCGTGTCGTGGGACAGGCCGGTGCCGGCGTCGAACGCGTGTTTGACGTCGTATCGGAAATCGCCGCGCGTGCGGTCGATGTCGAGATCAGTAATTTCTTCCGTAGGCATATGGTTCCTCGGTTAAGCGGACACGGGCTCCGCGATTTCGTCCCGGATAAAGTCGTAGCCCTTTTCCTCGAGCTCGTAGGCGAGTTCTTTTGGGCCGGTGCGCACGATGCGGCCTTCGACCATCACGTGCACCACGTCCGGCACGATGTAATCGAGCAGGCGCTGGTAATGGGTGATGACGAGGAAGCCGGTCTCCGGTCCGCGCTGGGCATTCACGCCCGCGCTGACGATGCGCAGCGCATCGATGTCGAGGCCGGAATCCGTCTCGTCGAGCACCGCATACTTCGGCCGGAGCATCGCCATTTGCAGGATCTCGTTCCGCTTCTTCTCGCCGCCGGACAAGCCTTCGTTCACCGCGCGCGCCGTGAATTCACGGCGCATCTCCAGCTTGTCCATCTCCTCGTACATGTGCTCGTAAAATTCGGTCGCCTCGATCTCCTCGCCTTCCGGTTGGCGCGCATTGAGCGCCGCGCGCAGGAAGTTGGCGTTCGACACCCCGGGAATTTCCATCGGGTATTGGAACGCGAGGAACAACCCTGTGCGGGCCCGTTCGTCGGGCGCCAGCCCCAGGATGCTTTTTCCATCCAGCAGCACGTCACCGCTCGTCACCGTGTAATCCGGATGGCCGCCGATGGCCTTGCTGAGGGTGCTCTTGCCGGAGCCATTCGGCCCCATCACCGCGTGGACTTCGCCCTTCGGGATCTCGAGGGTCAGGCCGCGGATGATTTCCTTGTCGCCGATGCGAACGTGCAGGTCTTGGATTTTCAGTGAACTCATGGTGATTAAAAAGGCCGATTATTTGCTTCGGTTCTGGGGGGCCTTTTGCGGGTCCGCAGTCGCGCATTTCGGGCACAGCCCGCGGAACGAAACTTCGTGCTGCAAAATGGAAACATTTTCCGGCAATTCCCAGATGTCCTGGGGGCGCCGGCGCGAGCGCAGCGGGATATCCATCACCCCGCCGCAACCGTCACAAAAAAGGTGGGCATGCTCCGCCAGGTTCGGGCAGTAGCGCGACGGCTCGCGGTCGTGGTTCACCGCCTTCACCAGCCCGCAGTCCGTGAGCGTTTCGAGGCAGTTGTAGACCGTGGCCAGCGAGACCTTGGGCATCTTCGCCTTCACCCGTATGAAGACCTCCACCGCCGTCGGATGATCGCGTTCCCCCATCAGCGCGTCATAAACCGCCCGCCGCTGGTCGGTCATGCGCAGACCACGCCCATGGATATGGTCATCGGGTGTCGGCGAACCGTCACCGCTGTGTGCATCACGCAGTTTCATGGGCACATTCTGCATCGCACCGCCGGCTAACCTTATCAAGAATTATTCTAAATAAACTAAAAGCGTGAGTTTCAAACCCTTGATCTTGTGTGGCCTGCCCAGGCGGGCGATTTTGCAGCCAATGAGACCGTGGATCAAGTTGGTCGTCTGCCTGCCTGTCGCCGTGGGCTTGATCGCCTTGCCGTGGATTGCCGCCCACGTTGAAGCCCGCCATGGCGAAGAATACTTCCGCAAATTGTATACGGGCGGTCCGCCTGAATTCTTTCCTGTCTTATCGGATTACGAGTGGGCGGTTATTTTCGGCGGACATGCTGGTTTACGCCGGCTCAAGGCACTTTCTGAGGATCAATCTCTGAAGCCTATGGCGCGTTGGACGGCAGGCCAGGCCTTTGCCTATATTGGAACCGGCCGGTTCCAAAAAGAGATGGCGACGACGGAGGAGGTGGTCCCATTCTTCCAAAGTCCGCTTTTTCGAATGGAACTTTTCGGTCTTCGTTTCCGGGAAGCGCTTCTCAGTCTCACGGAGTGATGCCGTCTTGAAACTCACCATACTCCGAGCAGACAGACTGCGAATTGAGGCCACTGAATGAGAAGCTGGGGCCAGCGAATCACACAGATCACACGAATGAAAACCTCCTCATTCGTGTGATCTGTGTGATTCGCTGGCGCACCTCTTCTTTCCACGACTGAGTTTCACAGTCTCTAAAGCAGGGCAGCTTGCACGACTTTTGCTATTTTTAGTCCGCAAACCCTTTTCCCTCTTATGAAGATCCGCCAGTTCCTTCTCTTCATCGCCGCTTTCTTGCTGATTTCCGGGTCAGTGCAGGCGGCCCAAGCCCCGAAACTCGACACCCTGCTGGGCGAATACAAGAAGGCCCGCGCCGATGTCCTCGGCAAGCTGAACGAATCGTATGCTGCTCAGGCGGATGCCCTTACGCAGAAATATCAGGCGATTTCCAACCTGGACGGGGCAGATCGCTCCCGCACTTTTGCCAAGCGCCTGCGCGACCCTGCGGAGGTGAACGAAATCCAGGTGACCGGCGACAACCCGAACGATCCTCTCGCCATGCTTCAGGCCCGCTATGCCAGTTCCCGGGCGGAGAATTTAAACAATGTTTATGGCTTCTACTCGTCGACCGCGCAAAACCTGCGCGCCGAGCTGTTGAAGAGCAACGATCAGGCGGGAGCCGATGTCCTCACCACCTTTCTGGAGAAGATCAAGCCGGCCAAGGTCACTGCGGCTGCCCCGGCGACTCCCGCCAAGAAGCGCAAGGTGCCGGCCAAGTAAGGTGATTTGGTGCCGCCCAAATCTTGTCCAAAGGTCATTTTTATATTGACTTTTTGGTCACGCTGTGCTAGCCTGCGCGCTGGAAATGGGATTTGAGGTTCTTTGATACGTGGATCGGGAAGGTCTCTGATGCAAATGAGATGCAATAAGGCGGCTGGATACGCTCGGGGATTGGCTGGCAGGCAGCCTTGATTGGCTTATAGCCGGATCAGAGTAGGCCATAGTCCGGTCAAGCCGGGTCAAGGCCAGTCAAGGCTGGTAAAGGCGGTTTTTTCTCCGAGCCGAAATCCAGGCGCACGCGTCGGAAGGGATGGTTAATGCCATTCAATGGCATTAAAGTTTGCCCGCTATTTGGGCGTCACCCTCGGGAGTGAGACGGCCTTCCCGCCGGGTGCGATCACGATGTCGACGCCGGCGGTGTGGTTCCCGGGATCGACGGCCACCTCCAGCGTCCAGGTGAGTGTGATGAGCGCGCCGGAAAAGCTGTAGGGCCCGTCCGGCAGCGTCAGCGAGAAGGGTCGTGTCTCGACGGCCTGTGGATTGGGAAAGGGGATGGCTTCGACAAGGCCGTCGTCTTCGATGCCGCGTCCTTCGGTGCGCCAGAGAAGTCGCAATTCCGCGTTCTTGGGCGCGGCGCCCAATTGCCATGAGACCTGGCCGGTCACACGATCACCGGGGGAGAATGCCGATTGACGGTCTTGGATCTGGATGACGACGGACATGGCGATAGGTCAGGTAGTTTTCCCGCGCGGCAGAACATTGATCGGGTAATCCTCCTCGACCTTGGGGAAGCGCGGGACGTCGCCGCTCACCCGGATGCGCCACACGATCTTGTTGTGCGGGCCGTTGAAGCTGTGCATGAGGCCGGCGGGAATCGAGACGCGGCCCTGGCCCTGGTTGAGTGCTTCGTCCGCCATCGCTTGGAAGATCGGGATCTCCGCAAAGGTCTGGGTGTGCGTCTGCAAACTGTCGCCACTGCGGGAGACGGTCTGTTCCCGCCCTTCCAGCAAGATGCGGATATTGTGCAGCCGCCCCGCGCGGCCGGTGACGTTCCACTGGAACTGGAATTCGCCCCCGAGGGGGACGGCATTCGTGCGGGCGCTGAGTCGCACGCGGGGATTGAAGAGCGCCGTGAAAGCGCCGATCGCTCCCAACGCGATGACCAGGCCGATGAGGCAAAAAAAGCCGACGAAGATCTTCGCGAAGATGGGCACGCTGTGGCTGTGGCTGGGCGAAAAGGTCAGATAGACGAAGATACTCATGAAGCCGTTCCAGAAGAGGGCGAAGAAGAGGACCAGGAAAAACTTCCCGAGCGGGGTCGTCTCCGGCTTGAGCGGCACTGGTTCTGCGGTCGCCGGCGCAAAGGTCGGCACCGCCTTCTTTTGCAACCGCTTCTTGCGGCCGGCCGGGCGCAGCGAGAAGTACAGGCCGACCCCGCCGACGAGGGCAAACGGCAGGGCGATGAAGCCGAAGAGCATCTCCACATTGAGGCCGCGGTGGATGACCGCCTCGGCGGGGTTGGACGGATTGACGTAACACACCGTCTGCCGGCCTGGTGGATATTGGTCCACCACGCGCTGCTTGCGATCCTTCCCGCTGGTCGAGCCGGTGGCAAATTGGTAGCGCTTCGAGGTAAAGGTGCCCGCCTCGCAGCGATAGTGATAGACGACCTCGATGTTGTAGGTGGGGCTGCCTCGGCTGGAGGTGCTGTGGTGCACGACCACGCGGCTCGAATCCACGGTGCAGGGCGTCTCCTGCCAGCGCAGGCCGGCGACCACCTGGAGCGCGGGGTAAATCGTTCCCAGGGAAAAGGCCCCGATCCCGATGAGAAGGAAGGCCCCGCAGAAAAGGCGCACGCATCCGGTGCTGGCGGCGCTTGGTTTGCGCACGGTGACGGACTTGCTGAAGAGCGAGCTCACGATGGGGGTTTCCTTTGGCGGAAGCGGGCGGTTTTGGCAATGCGCATCGCCGGATTAGCGGGCGACGATGTTGATCGGATATTCGTCGTCGATATCGGGGAGGCCGCGGGTCTTGCCGCGGACGCGCAGGCTCCAGAACTGCTCGTCGGCGACGCTGGGCCTGGACTCGAGCGGGACGACCACGTGCGCCGCGCCTTGGGCGGGGAACTCGCGATTGGAGGCGTCGAAAACATTGATCTTCGCGAAGACCTGCTTTTTCGTGCGCACCTTGCGGCCACCGCGAGTTTCCTCGGCGTTGCGGCCTTCGAGCGTGAGATGCACCTTTTGCAGACGAGAGACTTTTCCGGTGACCGTCCACGAGAGGCGCAATTCACCGCCGACGGGAATGGAGGTATTCTGCACGGTGACCATGACGCGCGGACGAAAGAGAGAGCAGAACTGCTCGACCACGTTGCAGAGGAAGAGGAAGCCGGCGAAGAGGAAGAGGCAGAGGATGATGCGCGGGCCGAGCTCGACGTCCCGCCGGTCCTCCACGAAGAAGAGCAAATAGGCGATGAAGCCGATGACGCTGTTGAACGCCAGGGTGGCAATGAGCCTGGTGAGGAACTTGCCGGTCGGCGGACGCTGCGGCGTGAGGAGGATCGGGCCGCCCGTGCCGGTTGCGACGGTTCGCGCCGCCTCCGTCTCGGACTTCCAACGCGCAAGGGCGGGGGAGAAAATCAGGCCGAGCCCGCCGGCCAGCGCGAGAAAGAATGCGAAAATGCCGCGTCCCATTTCGGGCTGCCAGCCGCGATTGAGGACCGCTTGGTCCGGGGAGCGGGGATTGACGAAGCAAGTGGTTTCGAGCCCCGCGGGATGACGATTCACGATCGCCTGCTTGGTCCGCAATCCGTTGGGAAAGCCAGCCCCGAAACAGTAGCGCCCGGAGGTATGGGACTGCCCGCCGAAGGTGTAGTGGTAGTGGATGTCGACGCGATAGCTCGTGCTGTCGTCACCCTGTTCACAGAAGACCTGGCTGGAGTCCACGGTGCACGGGGTGGCCGGCCATGGCCGGGCGTTCAGGATCTGGAATCCGGGCCACGCGGTGAGCGCCAGGAAAAAGCCCGCGCCGATCAAGAAAAGAACCGTCAAGCCGACGCGGAAGAATGCGGTCTGGCTGGCGTTCGACTCACGCGCGGCGGCGGGTTGTTGAAAGAGCGAACTCAAGGCGTTGGCTTCGTTTGCCGGATGCGCGCCGCTTTGGCAATGTCCAACGCCGAATGACACCCTCGAAACCCGCCCTTTCCTGACTCGCCAAAACACCCCCGTCCCCGCATCCTCCCGCTTCTTTCCGCCCCATGAAACTCCCCCTTTGTCTTGGTTTCGCCGTCCTTGCCGTCTCGATTCTGCATGCCGATGACGAACCGCTGCCCGCGCAAATCGATGCCCGCATGCTCCAGATGCCGGCGGTTTCGAAATCCCAGATCGCCTTCGTTTATGCGGGCAATATCTGGATTGCGCCCAAGTCGGGCGGCACGGCGTTGCGGCTGAGTTCGCCGCGCGGTTTGCAGCAGTTCCCGCGTTTCTCGCCCGATGGCACAAAGCTGGCCTTCAGCGGCAACTACGATGGCAACGTCGACATTTACGTGATGCCGGTCGGGGGCGGGGAGCCCCGGCGCATCACGCACCACGGCGACAGCGAACGGCTGCTCGGCTGGTATCCGGATGGTCAGTCCCTGCTCTTTTCCTCGCACATGACGAGTTTCACCGAGCGCGTCGGCCAGCTCTTCAAGGTCTCCGCCCAAGGTGGATTGCCGGAAAAGCTACCGGTCGCCTACGGCGAATTCGGCGCGATTTCACCGGATGGTCGCACGCTGGCCTTCACGCCGATCTCCACGGACTTCGCCACTTGGAAACGGTACCGCGGTGGGATGGCGCCGGACATCTGGCTCTTCGATCTCGAACAGAAAACCGCCGAGAACGTGACGCACAACGACGCGAACGACTCGCAGCCCATGTGGCACGGCGAGACGATGTATTTCCTCTCCGACCGCGACGGGCACGAGCGCGACAACATCTGGGCCTACAACACGCGCACCAAGGAGACACGCGAGGTTACGCACTTCACGGATTCCGACGTGCACTTCCCGAGTGTCGGGCCGAGTGATCTCGTTTTTGAAAACGATGGCCGGCTCTACCTGCTGGACCTCGCCACGGAACAGGCGCACGAGGTGAACCTCAAGGTGGCCACGGACCGCGCCACGCTCCGCCCGCGGTCGCAGAATGTCGCGTCGTACGTGCGCAGCGCGACCGTTTCGCCGACGGGCAAGCGCGCCCTTTTCGAGGCGCGCGGCGAGATCTTCAGCGTGCCCGCGGAGCACGGCATCGTGCGCAATTTGACCGAGACGAGCGGCATTGCGGAGCGCTTTCCCGCGTGGTCGCCGGATGGCAAATGGATCGCCTATTTCAGCGACCGCACCGGCGAGTACGAGCTGACCATCCGCCCGGCCGACAAGCCGTTCGGTGAGCAGACGCTCACGCATTTCGGTCCAGGTTTTCGTTATCAACCGCAGTGGTCGCCGGACGCGAAGAAGATCGTCTTCATCGACCAGGCGATGCGCATTCACCTTTTCGACCTGGAGACAAAACAGACGAGCGAGGTGGGCCGCCAATTGTGGGCTTACGAAGGCGACCTCGCACGCTTTGCCGTGAGTTGGTCGTCGGACAGCCGCTGGTTTGCCTACGCCGCCGACCGGCCCAACCGGCAATCCGCCATCGTCGTTTTCGATGCGCGCGAGAAGCGCGAGCTGGCGGCCACGAGCGGCTTTTACGACGACGACATGCCGACCTTCGATCCGGACGGGCGCTATCTCTACTACCGCTCGAAACGCGTCTTCGAGCCGATCTACAGCGAGTCGGACAACACGTGGATCTACACCAATGGAGAGAGCCTCGTGGCGCTGCCCTTGCGCAAGGATGTGCCTTCGCCACTGGGACCGCGCGACGATGAAGAGCCGGTGCGCAAGGACCCGCCCGTGCCGGAAAAGCCCGACGAGAAAAAGGAGGAGCCCGCGAAGGACAAGAAGGACGAGGAGCCCAAGCAGAGCGAGCCGAAGAAGGACAAACCGCAGGGCGATGCGGCGCTGAACGAGCAGAAGTCGCCCATCGAAAATCCGCCTCCCGGCGAGGCGCGTCCCGGCATGCGACTGGCCCGGCAATATCCGCTCAAGCCCAAGCCGTTGACGATCGATTTCGACAACATCGAAGCGCGCGGCGTGGTGCTCCCCGTCGGTGGTGGACACTTCGACAATCTCCTTGCTGTGCCGGGCAAGGTGATCTTCCGCTGGCCGCCCCGGGTCGGAGCGCGCAAAGGCACCGCGCCACTGTCTTTCTGGGATCTTGAGAAGCGCGAGGAGAAGATGATCCTCGACGATTGCGGCAGCGTGGACCTGTCCGCCGACGGCCATAAGCTGCTCGTCAGGCGCGCCGAGCAGTGGGGCATCGTCAACGTGCTGGAGGGGCAGAAAATCGACAAGCCGCTGGCGTTGGGCAGTCTCGAAACGCAGGTCGATCCGGCCGCGGAATGGCGGCAGATCTTCAATGACGCCTGGCGCATCGAGCGCGACTTTTTCTACGATCCCGGCATGCACGGCGTGGATTGGCAGAAGATGCGCGTGCGCTATGGCAAGCTGCTGGTGGATGCGGTCACGCGCAGCGACGTGAACCATCTTCTCGGCGAATTGCTCGGCGAATTGAGCTGCTCGCACACCTACCGGAGCGGAGGCGACCTGGAGGAAGCGCCGACGCGTGGCGTGGGCTATCTCGGTTGCGATTTTGCGCTCGAGCAAGGGGCGTATCGTATCGCGCACATCGTTACTGCGGCGCCGTGGGACAATGTGCGCTCGCCCTTGCAGCAGCCGGGGGTGGATGTCCACGAGGGTGAATGGCTCCTGGCCGTCAATGGCCGCCCGATCGACACCCGGCAGGATCCGTGGGCGGCCTTTCAGGGGCTCGCGGACAAGGCGGTGATGTTGACGGTGACCGACAGCATGAACCCCGTGCACCAGCGCAATGTGCTCGTGCAAACCATCGGCAGTGAAGCGGCCCTGCGACACAAGGCGTGGGTGGAGGCGAACCGCCGCCGGGTCGACGCCGCGAGCGGCGGCAAGATCGGCTATATTTACGTGAAGAACACCGGTGTGGATGGACAGAGCGAACTCTATCAGCAATTCCGCGGACAGGTCGCCAAACAGGGGCTGGTCATCGATGAGCGCTGGAATTCCGGCGGGCAGATTCCCGACCGTTTCATCGAGCTGCTCGGCCGGCGCGTGACGAACTACTGGGGCGTGCGCGACGGGCGCGACTGGCAGACCCCCTACATCGCGCAGGTCGGGCCGAAAGTGATGCTCACCAACGGCTGGAGCGGTTCGGGCGGCGATTGTTTCCCGTGGCTCTTCCGCGAGAACAAGCTCGGGCCGATCATCGGCACGCGGACGTGGGGCGGCTTGATCGGCATGACCGGCGCTCCCAGCCTCATCGACGGCGGACGCGTGACCGTGCCGACGTTCAGCATCTACGATACTGCCGGGAAATGGATCATCGAGGGCCATGGCGTCGATCCCGATATCGCGGTGCTGGACGATCCCGCCGCGCTCGCGCAAGGCCGCGACCCGCAGCTCGAGCGGGCGATCGAGGAAGTGCAAAAGGAAATGCAGACCAGCCCGCCCGGCGCACCGCACAAGCCGCCGTATCCCAATCGCGCGCCGAAGTAATTGAATGTTGGATGTTGGACGTTCGGTGTTGGATGTTCCGCCATGACCTCGCCCCTTCCTTCTGATCTCGAATCCGCCGTCGCCACCAGCGACATCGCCACCGTGCTCGGTGCCACGCTCACGCACTTTGGCTGCCAGGCTGGGACCGTGCATCTGCTTCGCGAGGGTGTGTTGAAGCTCGCCGCCCACAAAAATATCCCGCCTCCCGTGGTGCAAATTGTGGAGACCGTGCCGATCGGAAAAGGCATCGCGGGCCTGGCGGCGCAGCGGCTCGAGCCCATCACGATTTGTAATTTGCAGACCGATACTTCCGGCCAGGCCAAGCCCGGCGCAAAGGCCACGGGCATGGAAGGTTCCGTGGCCGTGCCCATGCTGGTCGATGGAAAATTACGCGGCGTTTTAGGCATCGCCAAAGCCGACGCGTACGATTGGCCGGCGGCCGAAACCGACCTGCTCACGCGCGTCGCCGGCGCGCTCGCCGCGCGTTTGCCGCAGGAATAAATAGGATTGACGTCATGACGGGCGGCGACTAACAGCATCGCCCCTGAATGAGGGTAACTCGAATCCTAGGGACTGCGATTCAGGGGGTGATGACGCTGGGGCTAACGCTCGGCGTGCTCTCGCGACCCTTGCTGGCGCAGGATGCAGAACCAGCCGCCGCGGCGGATCCACCAGCGCTCGAACCTGCATCACCAGCGCCCGGGCAAGTGCTACCGCCGGCCGCGGAGCCGGTCATGGACCTTCCCACGACACCGGCGCCATCGATCGAATCGATCACGCTCTTCCCGCATCAAGGCGAGCTCACCTCGGGTAACAGCTTCAACGATCAGCGCTTCGGTTACGTGCTGCACGGCCAGGTGCGCGCTTCGTACGACAGCAACATCTTCATTAAGGAACACGGTGCGGAACACGACTTCATCTTCACGATCCAGCCGGGCCTCGCGGTGGGCTGGGGCGAGTTCAAAAGCGAACTCTACGGGCCGGACAGCTTTCGCCATCGCTTCGAGCGGTACGTGGAGAAGAACTATATCTTTGCGGACTATTCGCCGAGTTACACCTGGTTCGCCAGCCATGGGAGCGAGGACACCTTCGATCACGACGCCAAGCTCGAAGGGGAATGGACGATCCGGCGGCTGACGTTCGGGGTGCGAGCCCGCTACGTGACGGAGAACGTGGCGGAGGCGGATATCGGCGAGCGCATCGAGGAGCGGCATCCCAGTGCGGCGCTCACCTCGCGCTACCAATACAGCGGCAAGACTTCCTTCGAGGTAAACGGATTTTACCAAGGCACCGATTACGCGGGCAACAACGTCGACACGAAAGAATGGCGCAACGAGGATTGGCTCAATTACCAAATTTCGCCCAAGATCAAGCTCGGGCTCGGCGGCGCGTTCGCCTATATCGATCGCAGCAGCGAGCCTTCGCAAACGTACCAGCAAGGGCTGGCGCGCGTGAAGTACGAGGCCACGGCAAAGTTCACCGTGAGCCTGACCGCAGGCGGCGATTGGCGGCAGACAGAGAACGCGGGCAGTCGCACCGACGGTGTCTTTCAGCTCGATCTCGCCTGGACGCCTTTCGCGGGTTCTTACCTCTACTTGCAAGGCTACCGGCGGGCCTACAATTCCGGCATTGAGGGCAGCGAATACTTCCAGGCGACGGGAATATCGCTCGAATATCGCCAGCGGCTTTTCCAGCGCTTCTACTTCGATCTCACCGGGGGCTACCAGAATGCGGACTACAAGGATGAACTCGGCTCTCCGAATTTTGGCCGCAATGACGATCTCTATTTCATCCGGCCCAGTATCGGGTTCGACCTTGCGCAGTGGCTGAACTGCGAGATTTCCGGCGAGTACCAGAAGAACGATTCCAACAGCGTGGGCCACAGCTTCGACACGACGATCGTCATGTTAAAGTTCAACTTGCTGTTCTGAACGGCAGAGTCAGCTGACGAGCAGTGCGCGGAGATAATCAGCGTAGGAGGTCTTGCCGAGGTCGTCGATGAGGGTGCGCAGTTGGTCGGGAGTGATCCAACCCTTGACCAGCGCAATCTCCTCGATACACGCGATTTTCAAGCCCTGGCGGTTCTGGATGGCGCGGACGAAATCGGCGGCTTCGAGCAGCGAATCGTGCGTGCCGGTATCGAGCCAGGCGAGGCCGCGGCCCAATGTCTCGACATGGAGCTGGCCGCGCTCGAGGTAGACACGGTTGAGATCGGTGATCTCAAGCTCACCGCGCGGCGAGGGCTTGAGGCTGCGGGCGAGATCCACGACTTGCGAATCGTAGAAATAGAGCCCCGGCACAGCGTATTTCGACTTCGGCACCTTCGGCTTTTCCTCGAGCGAGATGGCTTTCCCGGCGGCGTCAAATTCCACCACGCCATAAGCCTCGGGATTGGACACGTAATAGCCGAAGATCGTCGCGCCAGCGGTGCGATTCGACGCGGTGCGGACGGTCTTTTGAAAATCGTGGCCGTAGAAAAGATTGTCGCCGAGGACCAGGCACGCCGGGCTGCCGGCCAGAAACTCCGCGCCGATGAGGAAGGCCTGCGCCAGGCCGTCGGGCTTGGGCTGTTCGGCGTAGGAAATCTCGAGGCCAAATTGTTTTCCGTCGCCGAAGAGCCGCTGGAATTGCGGCAGATCGTGCGGCGTGGAGATGATGAGGATCTCGCGGATGTCGGCCATCATGAGCACCGACAGCGGATAGTAGATCATCGGCTTGTCGTAGACCGGCATGAGCTGTTTGCTCACCGCGCGGGTGACGGGATAAAGCCGCGTGCCGGAGCCGCCAGCGAGGATGATGCCTTTGCGTTTCATGAGAGGACTCCGAGACGTTCCTGACGGTAATTGCCGCTGGAGATGTTGGCGCACCAGGGCTGATTGCCCAGATACCATTCGACCGTCTTGCGCAGCCCGGTGGCGAAGGATTCCGCCGGCTGCCAGCCGAGTTCGCGCGTGATCTTCGCGCAGTCGATGGCGTAGCGGCGATCGTGACCCGGCCGGTCTTTGACGAAGGTCTTGAGCGTGGTGTACGACTTCCCATCAGCGCGGGCGCGCAACTCATCGAGCAGTGCGCAGAGCGTGTCCACCACGGCGAGATTCGGCTGCTCGTTGAGGCCGCCGACGTTGTAGGTCTCGCCGAGTTGGCCGCGGTCGAGCACGAGGCGGATGGCGGTGCAATGGTCGCGCACGTAGAGCCAGTCGCGCACATTCAGGCCATCGCCGTAGATCGGCAGCGCGCCGCCCTCGAGCGCCTTCTGGATCATGAGGGGGATCAGCTTCTCGGGAAACTGCAGCGGGCCATAATTGTTCGAGCAATTCGTGGTCAGCACCGGCAGGCCGTAGGTGTGATGGAAGGCGCGCACGAGATGGTCGCTGCCCGCCTTGCTCGCGGCGTAAGGGCTGTTCGGGGCGAACGGCGTTTCCTCGGTAAAGGCCGGGTCCTGCGGACGCAGCGAGCCGTACACTTCATCGGTCGAGACGTGCAGGAAGCGGAACGCGCTCTTCTTTTCCGGTGGGAGTTGGCCCCAATAGGCGCGCGCGGCCTGGAGCAGGCGCAAGGTGCCCACGACGTTGGTCTGGACGAAGGCTTCGGGGCCGTCGATCGAGCGATCCACGTGCGACTCCGCGGCGAAGTTCACCACCGCATCGATGGCGTGCTCGGCGAACAACTTCGCGATCAGATCGCCATCGCCGATGTCGCCCTTCACGAAAACGTGGCGGTTGTCTTTTTCCACCGGCGCGAGATTGGCCAGGTTGCCCGCGTAGGTGAGCTTGTCGAGGTTCACAAGCCGCTCGACATCCTGGCGCTCCCCGAGTTGCTGCAGGACGAAATTGGAACCGATGAAGCCGGCGCCGCCGGTGACGAGCAAACGCATGATCAGGCGGCTTTCCAGTTCTTGAGCGCCTTGGCGATGGCGTCGTGCACTTCGCTCATCACGATGCCCGAGGCGAGGAGCTTCGAGCTATCGAGCACGCAATTCGAGCGCGGTGTCTTGGCTGCTTTCTGCATGAAGTCTGCCTCGTCGCTGAAGAACGCGAAGTGCTTCTTCGAGACGCCGCTCTGCTGGATGAGGACGACCACCTCGCGCGTCGTCACCGCGCCGGGGTTGGTGACATTGTAAGTGCCGAAGGGGACGTGCTTTTCCCAGCATTCCCACGTGGCGCGGACGAACTCGTCGAGCTGCGAGAGCGAATTCTCCGCCTCGAGCAGGCGGTCGTAGCGCATGAGCTTGGTGAGATAGTTGCGCGGCGAATCGACTTCGTTGAAGGGGATGCGCAGCCGCCAGATGAAGCAATTGTCGGCTCCGGCGAGCACTTCCTCGCCGAGCGCCTTGGTGCCGCTGTAGAAGGAGCAGTTGTTCGTACGGAAGGAGAAATTGGGAGCGTCGGTTTCGCGCAGACCGCCACCATCCCGGCGCCGACCGGTGAAAATGCAACCCGAGGAGACGTGTCCCCAGGGTGTGCCGGTCGCTTCGCAGGCCTGGCGCAGCACGCCGGGCAGGATGGCATTGCCGAGCAAACACTCGGTCTTGTGCAGTTCACACGCGTCCACGTTGGGCTTGCCGGTGTATCCCGCGCAGTTGACGAGAAAGGCGGGCTTCGCCTCCTTCAGCGCGGCCGTGAGTGTGGACACGTTGTAGTAATCGAGCGCGGTGCGCGGCAGCACACGAAATGGGATGCCACGCGACTCCAGGAGGCGCTGGTATGCGCCGCCGACGTAGCCGCTGGCACCGAGGATCCAAATGGGTTGAGACATAAATCGAATTGAAGGCTGGGCCGGGCTCGAAGCTCCGCGGAGCGTCGAAAAGGAAGGTAGCCGCAGGGCGCCAAGATTGATGATGAAGCCGGAAAAGTCCACCCCGCCATGGTGTGAATATTGATGGGCGATGTAACACATGGCGCGGGATGTGACGGTTGTGGATTTTCCAGTCGCGCGCCGTTTTTTGGCCACGTTGCAGCGATTTGCCCACATTGTTGTGGCGGTCCTCAGTGTTTCTCCTCTTTAGGGGGTGAGTGGTCCTAATCCTGCTTTCGTGCGCTGCGTGAAAACCCGAACCCTGTCCGCCCTCCGGCTCCCCCCCAAGATTGGGGCAGGTCGCGACCCCGGCGAGACATGTCGAATCTGAGCGTCTCTTCATTCCACGGCTCGACGCAATCGCCGCGGATCTCTCCGCTCCATCAAGCGTCCCTGAGGGCGGACGCAGCGCAGCATCGTCGCTTCACCAACCATTTGAAACTCAAAGCTATGGAACTAATGACCCTGCAATTTCCGTCTTGTTACCGGCTGAGCCGGCGACTCATTTGCGTGCTGGCGCTAGGGATCGGTCTGCTCTCGTGCCTGCCGCGAGCGGGCGCCGTGGAGGATGCAGATACCTACGTGCTCGCGCCCAATGATGTCCTCGACATCAAAGTCTTCCAGGAGGACGACTTGCATTCAAACCCGCGTGTTTCCACCAAGGGCACGATCACGTTTCCGCTCATCGGTGTGGTGACGGTTGCCGGGCGGACGCCGCAGGAAGCGGCCACCGCTATCCGTGCGGCGCTCGCCAGGGAGTATCTCGTCAATCCACAAGTGACGGTCGTGGTGCAGGAGTACGGCAAGCGGCGCGTGACGGTCCTGGGCGAAGTGCAGAAGCCCGGTGCGTATGACATGCCGGATCGGGACAGGGTCACGCTGCTGGATGCGATCGCCATGGCGGGAGGATACACGCGCATCGCCGATCCCGCGAAGATCGCCCTCAAGCGCAAGATTGATGGCAAGGAAACCGTCATGAAATTTAACGCCAAGGACATGGCGAAGAATGTGCGCACCGCCACCTTTGAAGTGATGCCCAACGACATCGTCACCGTCGGCGAGAGCCTCTTTTGATCACACGAAACTATGGATTCCACCCAACACGATAACGTACCGGCGGGCGACACCCTTGATTTGCTCGGGTTCATTAATACTTTGCGCGAGCGCCTGTGGATCATTGCGGCGTGCGTCGCCGTGACTTGTAGCATCGGGCTGATCTATATCATTCGCACGCCCAAGACGTACGAAGCGGAAAGCGTGATCCAGGTCGATGCCGGGGTGCGCAAGGTCATGGACACGGTCGCGGAAGTGACCAACGAAGATCTCAAGGACACCGAGCAACTGAAGACGATCGAGCAGAACCTCGCCGGTCCCACGGTGCTCGGAGCGGTGATCGAGGAGTTGAAAATTCAACCGGCGCAACTCCGCCTCCCGGCGCGGAAGGATCCCTACGTCGCCTACGAACTCGTGCATGCGTTGCAGGATTCCACCACCGCCAAACTCAAACGCGGGACACGGCTGATCAGCGTGACCGTGGAGAACACCGATCCCGTGCTGGCGCAGAAGCTCTCCGCGGAAGTGGTGCGGCAGTTTACCAAGGCCTACATCGAGCAACGGGTGGGCATCTCCGATGAGGCCTACACTTTCCTGCGACGGGAAAAGGACCGGATCGAGCACCTGGTGGCCGATGCGCAACAAGCGGTGCAGGAATTCAAGGACGCCCACCCCGGCCTGCCTCTCGACGACAGCCCGACCTTGGCGGACAGCCGGATGCTGGCGTTGGCGAACAGCGCCAATGAAGCGCGCAGCGCTCGGGTCAAGCTCGAGTCCGATTATGCCCAGATCCAGCTCATGGGTGTTTCGAAGCCGGAGGATTTGCTGCGCATTACGAGTATCGCCAGCGCCCCGGCCGTTTTGAGCATGGAGAACGACGTGAGCGTGGCGGAATCCGATTTTGCGGGACTCAAGGAACGTTATCTTCCGAAGCATCCGAAGTATATCCAGGCCCAACGGCAACTCGATCAAGTGCATGAAGCGTTGCGCCGCACGATTCTCAAGGCGTCCGAAGCCGTGGGTATTTCCTTGCGATCGGCCAAGCAAACCGAGGAGAACGCCGCGGCTCTGCTGAAAAAAGAAGAGAAGGCCAAACTGGAACTCAGCAAGGTGAGTCTGCCTTACGACAGCCTCACCAAGGAACTGACGGCGAACCAGGATCTCTACAACGACGTCAAGCGGCGCCTGCGGGAAACCTCGATGATGAAAGGCATGGAGCAGGGGAATGTCGAAGTGGTGCAACCGGCGATCGTTCCACCGAGGCCCAGCAAACCGAAGAAATTGCTCGTGCTCATCGCCGCTGGGATGGGCGGCCTGATCATTGGCTGCCTGGTTGCCTACGCGCTGACCAGCGTGGACCAAACCTTCAAGACCGTGGACCAGACCGAGGAGGAACTGGGTCTCGCCGTGGTCGGCTCAGTACCCCTGGCCAGCAAGGCGAGTCACAATGCGGGCGCGCTGCTCACGGTGCAGGAGCCGGATAGCGTGGTGGCCGAATCGTTTCGCTCCCTGCGCGCCGCGCTTTCCCTCGCGACGGAAAATCCGGAACAACGCTCGATCCTCTTTACCAGCGCCATTCCGGGCGAAGGCAAGACGTTCTGCTCCGTCAATTACGCCGTGTCTTTGGCGCGCCTCGGCGAGCGGACGCTCGTCATCGATGGCGACTTGCGGTTGCCGACGCTGCACAAATATTTCTTCGACGAACTGCCGGAGGATGGCGTCGGCGCGGTGCTGATGGGAGAGTGCGGTTTAAAGAGCGCCATTCGCCCGACGAAGATCGAGAATCTATTCGTCCTCTCGGCTGGCCGACGTATTCAACAGCCGGCGGAACTTCTGGCCAACGGTGGCTTCCAGAAATTGATGAAAGAGGCCGCTGGGCAATTCGATCGCATCGTCGTGGACAGCGCACCCATTCACGCGGTGAGCGATGCGTTGCTGATGTTGAACGATGTCGAAGCCGTGTGCCTGGTCATCCGTTCCGGGAAAACGCCGCGCCGCGCCGTGAAACGCGCCGTGCATATGATCGCCGAGGCGGAAGGTGCGATCTCCGGCGTCATCCTCAATCGCTTGCGCGCTTCCGGAGCGGGCTACTACTACCACTACGGCGTGGGCGAATACGGCAAAGGAGTTTACGGCGCAGCCAAGAATGCCGCCTGATCCTGCGCCGCCTCGCATGAACAGCCCGGTGAATCCATCGGACGGAGATACTCTTCCTGCACGGCGGGGGCGACCGGCCGCACTGTGGGCTTTGTCCGACTCCTTTCTGCAGACGGGCTTTTCCTTCGTCACTTTGCTCGTTCTCGCGCGGCTGGTCGGGCCGGAAGAGTTCGGGGTGGCGGCGGTCGCTTTGAGCATCGTGCAGGTGCTGGCCTTGTTTAGCGAAGTCCTGTTGCAGGACGCCATCGTGCAGCGCCTGGAGATGGATTCCGCCACGGCCAATGCGGCGTTTTGGGTGTCTACGCTCAGCGGGCTGGCGCTCAGTGCCGGCACGGCGGTGGCGGGGGGGTGTCTCTACCTGAAAGGGCATGGAGGCCATCTGGGGGCCGTACTCGCCGTCATGGGGGTCTCGTTGATTTTCGGTGGGATCGGGGCGGTGCCGGTGGCTCTGCATCGCCGGGAACTCAACTTTCGCGCGCTCACGCGCCGCACCTTTGTCGCCCGTTGTGTTAGCGGGATGATCGGCGTGCTCATGGCCTTGATGGGAACTGGTGTTTGGGCTTTGTGCGCGCAACAAGTATGCACCGCGCTCTTCTCGTCTGCCGCCGTTTGGCAGGAATTGTCGTTTCGCCCCGCGTGGCCGGTGCAGTGGCGCCTGGCGCGCGGATTGTGTTCCTATGGGGGACGCGCCATGGCTGCGCAATTTCTCATGCACGCGGGAACGCGGCTTTGGGTGGTCATTGTGGCCGGTGTGCTCGGGCCGGTCGCGGCCGGCTATTTCAACCTGGCCCAGCGCGTGGTGGAAACGCCGCGGGATGCGATCGGCACAGCCATCAACTCGGTGGCGCTGTCCCTCTTTTCGCGCCGGCAGACAGAACCCGCGAAATTCTGGGAATTGTACAATGAAGCAGCGGGTTTGGTCGTTTGCTTTGTTGCAGCGCCATTCGCCATTTTCTGTGTCCTGGCGCCCCAAATCATCGGGACCGTCCTCGGGCAGGCATGGCTTCCGGCCGCGCCGGCGGCGGGAATCTTCGCCTTTGCTGCTGTTCCGCATATGCTCCGGATTTTGCACCCGCCGGTGATCAACGCTCTGGGGCGGCCCGGTCTGTTGTTTTGGGTCAATGCCGCGGCGATTTTAGTCAGTTTGGGTGCGTTCTTGTTGCCCATCCTGATCAACGGCGCCTGCACGTTGAGCCTGGCGGCGATGAGTCTCGCCTTGCGCGTGGTCGTGACTCTGGCGATGGGCGCAGTCCTGTTGCGGGCGTGTTTCGGAATCTCCTTTCGCCGCCAGTTTGCGCCGTACGCTCTTCCGCTCGTCTTGATTCTCATGGCGACGGGTGTCGCGTGGCTGGTGGCTTGGAAGGTCGCGCCGGCCGGACTCGCTCTGTCGGGATTGGCCGGCGGGATGGGTGGCGTCGCCGTCTATGGTGCGCTGCTCGCCTGGCTGGGACCGGAATGCGTCAAAACGGTCTGGCGGACCTATGTGCCGCGTTGGCGCCCGGTCGCGCAACCCGAGGTTTCCGTATGAACGAGGCGCCCACGCTTACGATCGAAAGCACCGCCCGCCAGCAGGCCCCCAGCCGTCGTCCGCGTGTCCTCATCTTGCGGGCCTATCCGGCCCGGATTTCCCCACGCTTTTATAACGTGCAGGAGATGGGGCTCGCCGCGGACTTGCACCTTCGCGGTATCGACGTGGAAATCGCGGCCGCGCTAGAGGACGATTCCAGTGAGGGTTCAGAGCCGTACCGCCTCCGGCCCATGCGTTACGGAGGATTTGTGAACACGATGTCGTGGTTCGACGACCTGTCCCAAATCGATTGGACGAAGTACGACGTCGTCCAAATCTCGGATTTGTGTCTGCCGGGCAATCTGCAAGCGCTCCTGCGCATCCCCGCCAGCATGCCTATTCTGCTCTACCAAGGGCATTACTGGGAGCCTTCTGGATTCAATCGCTGGCTGCGCCTGGCCTGGACGAGATTGGCTGCCGCAGCGTTGAGCCGTCGCCGTCGCTATTCTGTCCTGGTCAAGAATGAGGGTGCCGGGGAGATGCTCGCTGCGTATGGATTGCGGAATCCGCGCGTGGTCGGAGTGGGCTTGCAAGCGGCGCGCCTTTTGACGCCGGAGCCATTGCCTCCCGCGATGGAGGACTTTCTCGCCACCCATTCGTGTCCGCTCCTTTACGTGGGAGCGGTGGACAGCCGGCGCCCCGTCAGATGGGTCTTGCGTCACTTGCGTGACGAAGCCCTCGCGAGTGCGGGTGCCATTGTGGTCGGCAAGGGGACAGATGAAGCCGGCTTGCAAGCGGAATTTGCCGATCTGGTCCAGGCGGGCCGCCTGCTTTTTGTTCAGAGTCTGACTCAAGGGCAGCTCGGAAACCTCTATCGCCGCATCGGCTTACTGGTGCTACCGACCAATTTCGAAATCTACGGAATGGTTTGCCTGGAGGGCGTCCTGTTTGATTTGCCCGTTCTGGCGAGCGACGTTCCGGGACCGAGAACCATTGCGCGTCGGTTTCCAGGGTCGGTTACCTTGATTCCCACGGGCGAAAGTCCCGAGGCGTGGCGGAGCGCGCTCATTAAAGCGATGAGCGCTGTTCATGGAAGGCCGGACAGGCCGGCACCCACGCCGGCGAACATTGATAAGTTGTCCTGGCGGGCACAGGGAGAGGTCTTTGCCGCCGCCATCAAGGATCTAACCGGAGGGCCCGCCGATGAGTGAGCCCCGTTTCACCGTGGAGACGGAACTTCCGGCAGCCGCCTCACGAGTGGGCCTGCTTATTCAAGGTGACGATAACTATGGCGTGGGCCAGGTCGCGCGGCTGATCGCGCGTCTCATTCCCGGGATAGAATGTATCGCTTTCAATCCGGGCTCTGAGAGTGATGAAATCGCTGCCTTGGGTGTCCCCGTGCATGTCCTGGAAAGCGGAAGTCCATTTCAGACCTTCTCACCGAGTCGCGGCTTTTTCGCGGCTATCCGGCAAGTGCTGCAAAAGCGACCGTTGTGGGAAAAGTGCGCGGATGAAATCCACGGCATTTGTCAGCGGCGGGGTTTGCGCGTGCTGCACGGGAACGTCTTCGCGCATTACTTTTCCCTTGGCGCGCTCCGTCGGAAATATCCGGGCTGCTACCGAACCATCTGGCACATTCACAACAACCTGAATGTCGTCCGGCACTTCGGCATCCCGGCCCGCTTCAATTGGCGGCAAGCTCGTCGAGGCGCGGATTGGCTGCTCTGCGTGAGCCGCGCATCAGCCGCGGGGTGGGCGCCATCGGGGGTAGCTACCGAGGTCGTGCACAACTGTGTATCGCCGCAAGCTCGTGTCTCACGCCCGGCGTCGGTCGCCTCCGGTCCGCTTCGCGTGGTGGCGAGCGGTCGCATGGAATGGAATAAGGGTCTGCATGTCGCCTTGGAAGCACTGGCCAGGGTGCTCGCCGCCGGCGTGGATATGACGTTGGACGTCTTTGGAGGCCCGCTCGAAGGCAACGAATATTTTGCCCAATTGCAGGCGATGACTGTGGAACTGGGAATCACGAAAGCCGTGCAATTTCACGGCTTCCAAAGCGATTTTATAAAACGTCTGCCATCCTATGACATCGCGTTGCAGTGCCGCATCGATCCCGAACCATTCGGTTTATATGTCCTCGAATGCATGAATATCGGCGTGCCGGTGATCGCGAGTGCCAATGGTGGCATTCTTGAACTCCTGCGTGCCGATGTGGACGGACTGCTTTATCCTCCGGGCGACGCGGCTGCTTTGGCGAATGGCCTCATCGAGCTGGCGAGGAACCCGGCCCGGCGTCAGCAGCTTGCCGAGAATGCGCGGGTGCGAGCCCATGAGGAATTTTCGCAGTCCATCTTTGCCCGGCGGCTCACCCAGTTCTACAGCCGGGTGGGCGCGACACTGCCGGCGGAAGACGCCTTGAAATGCCTTGCTTCCGCGTCTGGAAGCGCACCCCAAAAATCAATATGCTATGAGAGCGCAATCTGAGCTGAACACCCCGATTAGAGCCAGTGCGCGCGATGGCGTATCGATTTCGAAGAGCACGCTCGTCAGGCGCATTTGCCTGGCGATTCTGCTCGTGTCGATGCTGCTTTCGCGCGTGGCCATTCCGCTCGGTGACAAGCAAATACCGATCTCCTTCTTTTTCGGTCTCTGCGGCTTGGGGCTCATCGCCTTCATCAATCGCGCCAGCCTTTCCGCCACCCGCTTGCTCGCCGTCGGCTTGGTTAGCGCGGTCATCATTGCCGAGACCGTATTCGTCCACCGAACCTCCTCGATACTCTCTGTCGCGTATGTGATCGCGCTCTACGCGCCCCTATCTCTTTCTACTGGACTCGATTTACGCCGCGATCTCCCTCTGCTTTGGAAGAGTTTGGTCTCGGTCATGTGTCTGGTCAGCCTGCTGGCTTTGACGCAGTTGGTCGGTCAGTTGGCCTTGGGTGGGATGTATCTCGACCCGATCGACTGGGTTCCGGAAGCCTGGCAGATGGCCGGGTTCAATACCGCTGCTCCCATTTTCGCCGGGTCGATTGATACCTTGAAAGCCAACGGCATGGTGTTTCTTGAACCATCGGTTCTATCTCAATTCTCCGCGCTGGCGATCCTTGGGGAATTGGTGTTTTTCCGCCGGCCGAGCCGCTTGCTATTGCTGGGCGTGGGCTTGATCTGCTCGTTCTCGGGCACAGGCATTTTGATGCTGCTGGGAGGGCTCGCCTTTGTCTCAAATATTCGAATGATGGCTGTCGTTGCTGTCGGCCTCGCCATGGCCGGTATTTTGGTGGCGGTCAGTGGATACGGTGATGCCTATCTTTCTCGTCTGGATGAAGTGCGTCGTCCCGGAACCAGCGGCCACCAGCGGTTCGTTGCTCCTTTCATTGCCATGGCCAAGCCATGGTCAGTATCGAATCAACTGGGCCTCTTCGGCATGGGTGCAGGCACCGCTGAAGCTAGTGTGGAGGAGTTAAACCTCGAGACCAATGCGAACTACTCGCCGGTTCCCAAGGCGACCGTGGAGTATGGCGTCGTCGGATTGATCGCGTTTCTCATTTTGTGGTTTTCCATGTTCTCGCGGGCGGCGCTGCCGCGGACATTGTCGGTGGCGCTCCTGTTCTTCTACTTCATCACCTCTGGCGCGATGCTTCAGCCGTTCACCGTCCTGCCGATCTGGTGTCTGACCTTGGGGTTTGCCCGCCGCCCATCGGTGCGCCCGGCGATCAGCGACAGTGTGCAGCGCTTGAAACTGCGTCGCCAGGCGCGCTCCAATATCCTGACGATGCCCCTCGGGGAACAGGAAAGCGGCAGCCCAGTCCTATCGTGAGTAAGATCGCCGAAGAGATCGATGTCCTTTTAACTGCGCTGTTATTGCGTTTGTTGGACTGCCTCGGCCCGGGTCGCATTGGCGACCGTTGTCGTGGTGCCGTTCTGCGCTTTTGCGGCTACGGGTTCGGCGAGCGGGTGACGGTCTCCCCGGGGCTGACCCTCAAGTCACGCTGCGATCCGGTCGTGATCGGCGCGAACTGTTACCTCAACCGCGAAGTCTATTTCGATGCGGGTAACTCCATCACGATCGGCCAAAGCTGTGACATAGGATTCCGGACTATTTTCACGACCTCCGGCCATCGGCTGGTGTCCGACCGCCGTGGCCGCCGGCCGGTTATGAGTCGTGGGCCGATCGTCGTGGACGATTTTGTTTGGATCGGAGCCAACGTGACGATTCTCGGAGGTGTCACCATCGGAGAGGGTTCGGTCGTTGGCGCGGGCAGTGTCGTGACCAAGGATGTGCCGGCCAATTCCCTCGCGGTCGGCGCCCCTGCGCGTGTCGTGCGCGACCTCGGAGCAATCGAGGAACTCGTTTCATGAACGCCACCGTTCCGGCAACCACTTCGTTTCATGAGGCGATTCCGCGCGCGGCCGCGATCCCCAAGGCGCGTCGCGATTCCAGCCTGGATTTTCTCCGTTTCCTCGGTGTCGCCGGCATCGTCATTGCCCATAACTCGCCACCTGCCTGGTTGTTCCAATTGCGTCAGTTCGATGTCCCGCTGGTGATCCTGATCTCCGCCATCCTCATCGAACGGCAGTACCGCCACCGGCCTTTCACTGCGGGTGAATATTTGCGCAAGCGGGCCGGGCGAATTCTGGCGCCGACCTGGTTCTTTTTCGTTCTCTATTTTTTGATCGTGGCCCTTTGGTCCAGGGTGACTGGCACTCCCTTTCCCTACGCGGCCAAAGCCGTCGTTGGGACCTTTCTGCTCGGGTCTGGTATCGGTGCGGTCTGGATTTTTCGGATCAACCTTGCGGTCGCCGTGCTCTCGCCCCCTCTGCTCCGCGCCAACGCCTGGCTGGGTGCGCGCGTCTGGTTGGCGATTCCAGCGATCATGGGCTTGTTGGAACTCATCAATGCCTTTATGCGGCCGACCGGGTCGTCGTCGGTGGACAGTCTGATCAAGTATCTCGTCGTCGAGCCATTGCCTTATTATGCAGTGGCGTTGATCGGCTTCAATCTGGGGCGGCTTTCGACGCGTCGGATTCTGGCGCTCGCCGCCGTGATGCTGTCGGTGTTTCTGGTGGAATTGGGCTGGCTGCGATGGGCAGGGCTCCCGCTGGATACGCAGTCATACAAATACCCGGCGCAGATCTACTACCTGTCTTACGCGTTGTTTTGCTCGCTCGTCCTCTACGTCGGTTTCACGCGCCCGGCGGTCGCAGCGAGATTGCCTGAATGGTTATGCAATCTCGGCGCCTATTCCATGTGGATTTACCTGTGGCATATTTTCTGGCTCTTCGTTGTCGCCCAGACTTTGCAACGATACCCGGAAGGGGCGTTCCATTCATTCACCATCCGTTACGTCTTCGTCCTCGTAGCTTCGATCATTACGACGCTCCTGATGCGGGCGGTCGCCAGCCGATTTGTTGATCAGCGGTCTCCGGAGTCACCCGTTGCCCAATGGACGTCGATCCTGTTCTTGAAATGAAAGCGCCTGAATCAACAGATGATTTGCGGGTCCCAGAGATCCGCACGCAAACCATTCGGGGCGCGGGTTGGTCCACCATCGAGGGTGCGGCCAGCCAGGGCCTGGCGTTTGTCGTCTTTCTCTTCATGGCGCGCCTGCTTTCGCCCACCGACTTCGGTCTCGTGGCGCTGGCGAACCTGTATGTCATGCTCGCGCAATTCCTGATCTTCTGTGGGCTCGGGCCGGCGGTGGTGCAGAGCAAGGAATACGACGAGGAGAATTTCGATACGGCCTTCTGGCTGCAAATGGCTGTGGGGTTGGGTTTCTTTGGCCTGACGATTGGACTGCCCGCGGTCGTCGCGGATTTTTTTGGCACGAGGAGCCTTACGCCGATTGTCGCGGCCCTCTCCCCCATCTTCATTTTCTCCGCTCTTTGCTCGATGCAAAATGCGGTCCTGTCGCGCCAGTTGGATTTCCGCTCTCTCGCCTTGCGCACCCTACTCGTGAGTATCATCGGAGGAGCTTTCGGCATTGCGCTCGCCTTATTGGGCTATGGCGTCTGGAGCTTGGTCGGCCAGCAACTCTTGTCCGGTCTCGCCGAGGTCGTCCTCTTGTGGCGGATCAGTCCCTGGCGGCCTCGCTTTCGATTCTCGCGCGAGAAAGCGCGGCGTTTGGTCCGCTTCGGATTCCATGCCATGGCAGCGGATCTGGCCAACCTCGTCAGCCGGCGCAGCGGGCAGTATTTTGTCGGGAAATTCCTGGGTCCGCTCCAGAGCGGATTTTTCGCCATCGCGGCACGGGTGAGCACTCTGGTCTCGGAGATCATGATTCGCTCCTTGGGGCGCGTCACGCTGTCCTCGTTTTCGCGGCTGCAGGGGCAACCGGATCGCTTTGCCGCGGCCTTTTATCGCGTGGTCGGGATGCAGAGCGTGCTCGTTCTGCCAGTATCAATCGGCCTGGCGTTGCTGGTGCCGGAAGTCATTACCGTTCTCTTCGGGGCGAAATGGCTGCCCGCGGCGCCGACCATGCAGGTCCTCCTGTTAGGCAGTGGCTTCGAGGCGCTGACGTCGGTGCATAACTCCACTTTGACAGGCGCCGGTCGCCCCGACTGGTGCAATTGGCTGACCTGCGCGCACCTCACGCTGAATCTGGTGGGCTTCGCGATCGCGGTGCGCTGGGGGATGGAAGCGGTCGCGCTCGCGAGCCTCGTTCGCGCGGCGGTGCTCTATCCGGTGGAATTGGTGGTCCTCAAGCATTGCCTGGG
Source organism: Chthoniobacter sp. (assembly GCF_040003245.1). Classification (NCBI taxonomy): domain Bacteria; kingdom Pseudomonadati; phylum Verrucomicrobiota; class Spartobacteria; order Chthoniobacterales; family Chthoniobacteraceae; genus Chthoniobacter; species Chthoniobacter sp. Next base: position 15,729 of record NZ_JBDUCX010000018.1, on the reverse strand, counting down.
CCTGTCGCCGTGGGAATCCATCCGGCGTGTGTTGCCTCTGTTGGTCGTCACCGCGGCAATGGCCGCGGCGGTGGTTGCGGTAAAACAGGTCAACGCGGGCGCGGCGCTGACGCTCGGCCTCGCCACGCTGGCGGGAACCGCCTGTTTTGTGGGCGCGCTCTACCTTCTCCAGCGCGCTGTCTTCACCGAAATGGTCGCTTGCCTGCGCATCTTTCGCCGGGGCCCTCTTACCGAAATGGCGGTGCCCGAATGAAACTGGTCATCCTCGCGCCCCATTGCGAACTTCCCGCACGCGACGGCGCGGCGATCCGCTCGTACGAGATTGCGCGGGGCCTTGCCGCCGGGATGGAGGAAACCCACTTCCTGGCCAAACGAACGACGATGAATCTGCCGGCCGGCGATGTGCAACCGTTCCCGGGCGGCGAGCGTTCGAGCGTGCTGGCTGCGTTGGGGTCGGCGGTGACCGCGACGCATTATCTGGTCCTGAAACACATGCCGGGCGCCTGGCAGCAAGCGGTCGCGCAACGGGTCGGTGCCTTGCAGCCCGACCTGATCGTGGTGAATTTTCTGTGGGCGTGGCCCTTGGTCGCGGAGATCGCCGGCGACGCCCGGGTCTTTATCGATACGCACAATTTCGATCCCGAGTGGTGGAACAACCTTGCGCGCCATTCGCGCAATCCGCTCAAAAAACTGGTCTGCCGACACTCGCTGCAAGCGATTCTGCGCACCCTGCGCGAACTCCCTGCCGGCACCGGCTTGATTCACGTCAGCGAGCGCGACGCCGCGGCCTATCGGGAACTGCGTCCCGATCTCGAGCATCTCGTGCTGCCCAATGGATGCACGCTGCGTCCGCGCCAAAAGCGGCCCGATTACCGTGCGCAGAAAAAGCGCCTGTATTTTCTCGGCCTGCTTTCGGTGCAGATCAGTTTCGATGCGTTGGAATTCTTTGCCCGCGAATTCTGGCCGCAATTGCAGGAGGCCGCGGAATTCTTCGTGCTGGGCGCGCATCCCAGTGCGGGAGTGCGGCAGCTCTGCGCGCAGCATGGCTGGCAGTTGCGGGAAAATCTCGCGGAGGAGGAACTCGCGGGTCTCATCGAAGAAATGCATTTCGCCGTGCTGCCCTTTGCCTACGGCGCGGGCTCGAAGCTCAAGCTCGTCGACGCCTGCGGCCGCGGCGTGCCCGTGCTGGCCACGGAATCCGGCGTCAAAGGATTTACCGGATTGCCCGGCACAGTGCTCGTTTCCGGGAGCCCGGAGGAATGGCGGCAGCGGCTGGAGGAGTTCTCCACTTTCGACGACGGCGCCGTGGAGGAGACGCTCGATTTCGCCGCGCGCTATAGCTGGGAAAAACTGACCGCCGATTTCCTCGCGCAGCATCCATTTGGTGAACTCAACCTTGCCCGCGTCACCTGATTACCGTGTCTGCTTCACCGTTCATTTCCATCGTCCTGCCGGTGTTCAACGAGGAACGCTATATCGAGCGCTGCCTCGCCTCGGTCCTCTCCTCCGGCTATCCGGATGAACGGTTCGAAATCCTCGTCGCCGATGGATGCAGCACCGATCGCACGGCGGAGATCGTGCGCGCCATGGCGGTGGACCATCCGCAAATCCGGCTGATTGAAAATCCGCGCCGCCTGCAATCGGCCGGCACAAATACCGCGGCCCGGGCGGCCACCGCCCAGGCGGAATTTCTCGTTCGCCTCGATGCGCACTCGCGCTACCCAGAGGGTTTCATCCCGCGCTGCATCCAGACCGCGATCGAGACGCGTGCGGAACTGGTCGTCTTCGTCAATGAACCGCACGGAATGACGCCCTTCCAGGAAGCGGTCGCCTTCGCCTTTGCGCATCCGCTCGGCGTGGGCGATTCGCTCTACCGGTTGGGAAAATTCTCCGGCTATGTCGACCACGGCCAGCACGGTTGCTTCCGCCGGGAATTTTATGACCGCGTCGGCGGTTACGACGAAGGAATGTCGCACAATGAAGACAGCGAACTGTCGTATCGCATCCTCAGCGCCGGGGGCCGCATCTATCTCGATCGCGAACTGCGCATGCATTATTTCCCGCGCGCGGGATTCCGGCCACTGGCCCAGCAGTACTTCAAATACGGCAAGGGACGTGCGGCCAATTTCTACAAGCACCGCGGGAGCCTGCGTCCGCGCCAACTGGCCCCTCCGGCTCTCGTCGCCCTGGAAGTGGTGGCGTTGACCCTTTCGCCCTGGGCGCCCGTGCTCTTGCTCCTCCCGCTGTGCTATTTCGGATTGCTCGTCGCGGCTGCGTTCGCCGCCTTGCTGATGAAACGCCGGCCCGCCTTGCTGCTGATCGCGCCGGTTTTTTGGCTCATGCATCACGCCTGGGGCGTCGGGTTTATCTGGGGATTGATGCAGAAACTTCTCCGGGGAGGGCGGGCATGAAAGTGCTGATCGTGAGCAATCTCTTCCCACCGCGCGTCATCGGTGGTGCCGAAGTAGCCGCCTGCGCGTGGGCTTGCTGGCTCGCCGGTCGCGGACATGAAGTGCGCGTCCTGACCACGGCGTCGGCGGAGCATCCGGAAGGCGTGCGGGAAACGGAGGATGGAATCATCGTCGAACGCCGGGATTTCGGCTACGTCTACCCGCTGGGTCAATTGACGCGGCCGCCGGCGTTGCGCCGGGCGGTGTGGCATTGGCAGGACCATTTCGGAGGGGAAGCAGGACGATACTGTGCGGCCGCGATTGCGGAGTTTCAGCCAGACGTGATCAACTGCCACGACTTGCAGGGCCTGGGCTATGCCGTCTTGCGCGATATCGCGGCGAGCGGGGTGCCCTGTCTCCAGACACTGCACGACTTTGGCTTTCTGTGCGTGAACATGGCCATGTTTCGCCATGGCGCGGAGTGCATTCAGCAGCATCTCGTCTGCCGGATTTCCACGGCGGTGAAACGCTCGGCTTGGGCGGGCATTCGACGATTGTCCTTCTGGTCGCCTTCGCGTGCTCTGCTGGAACGCTATCGCCCTCACTTGCCGCCGCATCTTGAGGCGGCCGCCCTCCCGTTGCCGCTGTCCTTTGCCGCGCCGACGGGCTTGCGACGCCCGGCGACCGGCATCGTCAGATTGCTCTATGTGGGACAGGTGACCGAAATCAAGGGCGTGGAGTTCATCCTCCGCGTCCTGACTGAACTGGCGCGCACGCACGCGTTTCATTTTCAAGTAGTCGGCGGCGGCGCGGAACTGGAGCGGTTGCGCGGACTTTATGAGCAAGCGTCGTGGGTGAGTTTTTCGGGTCGTGTCCCGCCCGCGAAGGTGGGCGATTTCATGGAGGAGAGCGATCTGTTGCTCACGCCGTCGTTGTGGTTCGAAAACTCGCCGCTGGTCATTTATCAGGCCATTCATCTGGGGTTGCCGGTGCTGGCGAGCCGCACGGGTGGCTTGCCGGAACTGGTCGCCGATGAAGTCAGCGGTGCGCTGGAGGCGCCCGGTGATGTGGCGGCCTGGACCGCACGGCTGCGGGCGATTCTGTCTGATTCCTCCATTCTGGCTCGCTGGCGGGCCGGCGCCAAGGAGCGGCGCGCAGCCTTTGCGATCGATGCCTGTGGCGAGCGAGTGCTTTCCTTGCTGGAACGCACGGCGGACGCCGCGCCACTCCCCATGCCTGTCGGATGAACGCCGTCTTTGCCCCACGCAGTCGTCCGATGTTTGCCCCGCGTGATGAACGTTACGCGCAAATTCTCGTCTTTTCCGGATGGGCCATCGCGCTGCTCTATTTTCCGAGCGGCCTCTTGCACTATTATCTGGGGGGCAAGGTCTACGCCCGCGACGCGCTGATGGGGCTGCATTTTATGGCCTGTGTGTGGTTCTTCTATCGCACCGGTTTGTTCGGTCGCTGGATGCGGCAGTGCTGGTGGCTGGCTTGGGGACCGCTGTTAGTCCTGCCGTCGGTGATCGATATGGCCAATGCCGTCGAGGCCTTCACCGTCTGGAAGTGGACGGTGCTGTGGAGCGACTGGATCATGCTCGGCACGCTCGCCGTGTTGACCTGGCTCGAGCCGCGCGGAGTGGTCATCCTGGGATCTCTGACTCTCCTGCTTTTGACGGTTGACGGCATCGCCGGATTTCACGAATACCAAACGAACCGCTACGTTTTCAGCATCAAGAGCGGTGAGAAGTCGGCGCTGGGTGTGACACTGGGATTCGAGCAGACCCTCGGAGGAAAACAGCTTCGCTTGAAGGGCCTGCAGCGCGACGTGTTTTCCTTCGCCAACCTGATGGGCTCCTCCGCCGTGGCAGGGCTCGCGCTGGCCAGCATCACCCGCAAAATCGGGTGGCGGTGCATCGGCTGGGTCGGGGCGGCCCTCTTCGGGATGATGCTGTATTTGTCCGGCGGTCGCTCCGCCTTTTTTGGCGTGGCCGGGGCGGCCATGGTGGCCTTCGCTCTCCAGGCCTTCCCGGAACAGGCGCGGCGCTGGATGAAATGGGCGCTCCTCGCCTGGCTCACCTTCGCCATCTTCATCAGCCTCTTTGGGGTGAACGAACTCTCGGAGTACTTGAGTGCGATCTTTTTCAAGCACCAGCGGGCCGGCAGTACCGCGAGCGCCTTCATGCGCGATCGCGCCTGGCAGGGAGTGATCGCCGCCATCATCGACCAGCCGATGATTCTGCTCAGCGGCTCCTCTGTGGCCGCGCTGTTGGATAACCACGTCGCGCCATTCTATCATTGGGCGGACAACGAATACCTCTGGCTCATTTACCACGAGGGCTTGCCTGGCGCGCTTGCGCTCGTTCTTTTCTTCATCGGCGCGGCGCGGCGGGCCAGCGGGCGCGAAGCGGCGGACATCGTGTTCCTCCTCTATCTCTTTTTCGTCATGGGCGAAGGCATTGCCCGTGAATCGATGACGTTTCTCGGTTGTCTGCCGCTATTTGTGGCCATCGGCTTTCGCTACGCGCCACGGATGAACGTGCGCGAAGTGGTCCGGGGAAAACGACGGGAGGAGGTGCTGGTGTGAGAGTGCTTTTCCGCATCCGTTCCGACATCGAGCGCTTTCCCGGCGGCGATGAAGTGCAACTCCGCCGCACGCGCGAGGCACTCGAGGCGCTGGGGGTGGAGACGGCGGTGCTGCCCGGCGTGGCGGAGATGCCCGCGGGATTCGATCTCGTGCATCTTTTCAATACGACGCGCATTCACGAGACGCTGGCGCAATTTCTCCAGGCGCGCGCGCGTCATGTCCCCGTCGTGGTGAGCACGATCTGGCACTCCACGGAGGAAATGCGAAAGTTCTACGGCCACGTGCGGCGCTGGCCGTGGTTCCCGCTCACGGCTTATCAATCCGCCAAGGAAGCGTGGTACGCGCGGCGGTCCGGGCTGCCCATCTCCTGGTCATCAGTCCTCGGCTTTCGTGCGATGCAACGGTCCGTGGTGCGGGAAGCGGATGCGGTGCTGCCGAATTCGAATGCCGAGCTGGCTTTGCTGCGCTCGGAATTGGGCGCGTCACCGCGGGCGGCGTTTGTCGTGCCCAACGGCTTCACCTTCGCCGGGCGTCCCGCACCGGGCAACATCGCGCGGCAGGATATTCTTTGCGTGGGCCGGATCGAGCCGCGCAAAAACCAGCTCGGCGTCATCCGCGCTTTCAAGCGCCTCCCGCGTGGTGCGCACCGTTTGCGCTTGTTCGGTGCGATGACCGAGGCGCATGACGGCTATGCCGCGCAAGTGCGCGCGGAACTCGTCCCCGGATGGGTGGAGTACGCGGGAGTCGTGAGCCAGACGGAACTGGCGGTGGAAATGGCCCGCGCCGCGGTGGTGGTCCTGGCGAGCTTCTTTGAAACCTGTGGCCTGGTCGTGCTGGAGGCGCTGGCCTGCGGCGCGCGGGCGTGTGTCACGCAATCTCCCTGCCTCCAGGACTACTACGGAAAGCGCGTTGACTATTGCGATCCTTACGATGAGGCCTCGATCGCCGCGGGCCTGACTGCGGCCCTCGATCGGGCACCCGAAGATCATACCGAATTTCTCCGCGGATTTTCCTGGGAACGCGCGGCGGAGAAAACGCTGCGCGCCTATGAGCAGGTGCTGGCGGCCCGCCGGGAACGCCCGGCGGAGAAAACATCACTCTTGATGGAGGCATACTGAGCGCATGTCCGAGACGATTCCTTTCATTTCTGCCGATTGCGCGCCGAATGCGCCCATCCTCTCGGTCATCATCGTCACGTATCGCTCCGCGAAAGACATTGGCGCGTGCCTCGATTCGCTGCCCCGGCGTTTGCTGGGCCGGGAGGTCGAAGCCATCGTGGTGGATAACGCCTCGCCGGATGAAACCGAGCGCCTCGTGCGCGACGGTTTCCCGTGGGCCCGGCTGATCGCCGCCGGCGGCAATCTCGGCTTCAGCCGCGCGAACAACCGCGGCACCCTCCAGGCGGGTGGCGAGCATATCCTCTTCCTCAATCCCGACACGGTCGTGAACGAGGAGGCGCTGGTCGCGGGCCTCGAGCGGCTGCGCGTGGAGCCGGAGATCGGCATCTATTCGCCGCGGCTCGTGCTGGCCGATGGGTCGATGGACCTCGCCTGCCGTCGTTCCATCCCCACGGTGTGGGATGGGTTTACGCGGGCGACCGGCCTGGCGAAATGCTTCCCGCAGGTGCGCCTGCTCGCCGGTTACAACCTGACCTATCTGCCGGAAAATGGGACCTACGACGTGGGCGCGGTGAACGGCGCATTCATGCTGGTGTCGCGCCAAAATCTCGCGCGCATCGGGCTCTTCGACGAGCGCTTCTTCATGTATGGCGATGATCTCGATCTCTGCCTGCGCTGCACGCGCGCGGGCCTGCGCGTCGTCTACGATGGACGCCACACGATCACGCATCTCAAGGGGCAAAGTTCCGCCAAGGAGTACCGGGTGATGTCGCGCGAGGTCTTTCGCGGGACCAAGCAATTCTACCAGAAACATTTCAACCCCGATTGCTCCCGCTGGCGGAAGTGGCAGTTCGACGCGCTCTTCGGCTGCTGGGAAATGACGACGCGCCTGCTCGGTCAATTGCGCGGCCACAAACTGGCCCGCCCCCTTTAGCGCGGTTGAAGGACAATCAGATGGGGAGACAATGGGACAATCGGAAGGCGCTGTCTCCCAGTCTCATTGTCTGATTGTCTTTCCTCGAGTGGGAACTTTCAACGCGCCCTCGGCACGCGGCGGATTTGCCACAGGTCCCAGCCGCCCTGACCTCCGGGCATGTCGGAAGCGAAGTAGAGGGTGAGACCATCCGTGGAGAGCGTGGGAGCCTGCACCCGGCTGTTCACCGCGAGGACGAGTGGCTGCGCGTTGAAGCTGCCCTTGTCGTCGGCCAGCGCGACGAAGAGACGCTGCCCCGTGCCGTGTCGCTCGCGATAGAAAAGAAGGGCCCGGTTGTCCGCCGTGATCCGCGGTGAAAACTCTTCGGCATCGGTATTGACGCCGCTCCCAAGATTGACGGGTGCTTCAAAAGGAGCCCCGGGCGAGGGGCGGCGTGCGCGCCAGAGGTCGAATCCACCACGTCCACCGGAACGATTGGAATTGAACCAGAGCGTCAATCCATCGGCGGAAAGACAAGGGCCGGCGTTGTAACTCGCGGGTCCGAACAAGCGGCCCGATCTTTCCCAACCGTCGGCGCGGCTGGCGCGATGGGCTTCGTAAATATCGGAGGTGGCCAGCGCGTTGGGCTGCAACGCATAGAGCAGCGTCAACCCATCACCGCTCAGAAACGGGCCGCTCTCCAGTCCCGGCTTCAGTTCATCAATCAATTCCGCTTTGCCGAATGGTTCGTCCAACCGCTCCCGCCGGCACTCAAACAAATGTTCACCCCCTTCGCGCGTGGACGACAGGACGAGGACGAGTCCGTCGTCCGATATGCCCATCGCATACTCGTCCTTGGCGCTATTCACCCCCGGCCCGAGGTTTTCCGGTTTCGACCATTCGTAGTCGGACGAGATGAGAATTTCGGAAGCGGATCGGGGAGCGGGAGGCGAAGAGGGTTCCGCTGCTTTGATGGGTAGTGAGTCCGCCGCGAGGACGCATCGGAAGCCGGTCGAGTCGTCGTGCATCGTCGGGATGAGGTGAAAACGGGCCGACGAGAGGAGGACGCTGCGGGTGGCGAGGCTGTAGGAAGCTCCCCGAACCGTTTTCTGTGGGTCGCCGGGTTTGAAGGCATCCTCGCACCACTCCCACGCATTGCCGCCGAGATCGAACAGGCCGAGGGGATTGGCCGGAAAGGAGCCACAAGGTGCCGTGGCGGCAAAGCCGTCGCGATAGCCGGTCAATACCTTTTGCCCCTCCCATCCCTTGTGCTGCGCCGCTTCTTCGCCGCTGTAGTTGCCCGCGCCCGGCGGTGGCGGCCAGGTACTGCCCCACGGAAAGACGTCCGGGAATTGCTTGTCCTTGTCTGCGGGTGCCCCGCCCGCCGTCTCGCGATCGCCGATGCCCACCGCGCAGCTCCATTCGTGATCGCTGGGCAGCCGATAGCTTTGCGTCGCGGCCAGTTTTCCCGCGTTGTGCTCACGGTCCGTGAGCCACGCACAAAAAGCCCGGGCATCCTCCCAGCTCACATTCACCGCCGGATGGGAAAGATCCTGGACAAAGGACTGGACCGGCCAACTGCGCTTCGTCTCCGTGACGAAAGCCTTGTAATCTTGCACCCGTGTTTCCCAGATGCTGAAGAGCACTGGCTGCCCGGCGGTCGGGCCACCGGTGATCGTCACGGGAACGAACTTCATCCCGAGGGTATTCATAAAAGGGGACTCGGTCGTGGCCCGCGCCAACGGGGTTTCCGTTTCGCTATTCGGCGCGGGTTGGATCGGACCGCTGTTGACCGCGGGAGGAAGAGTCGGCGGAGTCGAAGCCGCTGGCGTGACTGAGACCGGCTGCGGCGAAGGGCCGACCGACGATCCAGGCCGGTTGAGAAACAGGACTCCCATCACGGCGAAAGCTCCCGCTCCAATGACTCCGATGACCCAGGGCGCGACGCGAGTCTTGTGCGGTGCGCTACGGGCCAGCACGGGAATAGCGCCCGTTCCAACGGTCGGCTCGCTCAACGGTTGCGTCGGCATGGCCACCGATGGCGCCGCTGGAGGTGCCGCCGGCGCAGGGGGCGTCGGCATGGCAGGAATCGGATCGGTGCGGATGCGTTCGAGATCGCTGCGGATGTCGATGGCGCTCGAATAGCGCCGCTCGGGATCGGTCTGGAGCGCATGGTCGACGATGGCATCGAAGCGCACGTCGAGACCGGCCACGCGCCGCGAGGGCGGATCGAACCGCCCGCGCGGAAGCTGCCCCGTCAGCATCTGGTAGAGCATCACCCCGACGGCGTAGAGATCGGCGCGATGATCGACTGTCCCCGATCCCCAGGCCGACTCGGGCGCCATGAAGTCGGGAGTGCCCATCCGCACGTGGGTGCCGGTGAGGAAGGCGGCGGAGTCATCGCTCGCGAGCTTGGCCAGTCCGAAATCGGCCACCTTCACCTGCCCCTCGCCATCGACCATGATGTTCGAGGGTTTGATATCGCGATGAATCACCCCGCGCCGGTGGGCGTAGGCGAGCGCCTCGCAGACATGCGTGGCGATCGCCAGGGCATTTTCCGGCGGCAGCCGGCCATGGGAGGAGACCAGCTTTTGGACGTCGGTCCCCTCGACGTATTCCATGACGAAGTAAAGCAATCCCTCCGGGGTCTCTCCGGCGTCGTAGACCGAGACAATGCCCGGATGAGTGAAGCGCGCCATGGCCTGGGCTTCGCGTTGGAATCGCTCGGCGAATTTGACATCGGCGTCTTCCAGTTGGGCCGGAAGAATCTTGATCGCGACGAAGCGGCGCAGACTTTTCTGCCAACCCTTGTAGACCGCACCCATCCCGCCGCTGCCGATGATGGCGCGGATTTCGTACTGGGGAAAACCCGGCTGCAACTGTTCCGGCGTGGGAGGCTGCCAGGCACCCCGGCGCGGAGTGGGCGGCGGGGTCGAACCACTGGGCGGCGGAGTCGCGGGGATGGTCGGCGACTCCCCACGCTGATCCCAAGGGCGGGTGGGAAGAAAATCGGGATCGTCGGACTCAGCCATACGCAACAGGATCGCGTCCGTCAGTTGTCTCGCAAAGCGCGGGGGGAATCAAGGTTGGTGAACGAATGGACCGGAGAACGCGCGCCGGGTGGAATTTTCCGCAATGGAGCCAATGAAACCAATGGAGCGATGCACTTTTTCCGGCGGGTCATGGCATACTTCCCCGCATGAACTCCGACGATTCTCCACTGCTCCCGCCACGGCAGGACCGCCCGCATTCCGCCGACCATGTACAAGGACTCAGCCCAGGCTCCCCGCCGACGGAAAGCAGCCGTTTTAAGGTGCCTTAAGCCCAGTTAAGCCGATTTAAGGTGCGAGATTTTTTTCGCGGGGCATGTGGCGTCGAAGGTATTGTCATCCTGAGCGAAGTCGAAAGCCGAGCGCAGCGAGACGCCTGCGGAAACATGGGGCAAACCTCCAATATCCTTCTTCCTCACCAATGGGGCGGAAGATCGTGCTGAGTTTCTCGTGAACGCCACGCATCAGATGCCAGAGGTGATATTGGAGGTCCTTCGGCAAGCTCAGGACGACAGGTTTTTTTTTGGCGACGCGCTAAACGCGTCGCACCCGAGCGCACCTCAATCGACCTGGGGGCAGACAAGGCTGGTCAAGGCCGGTCAAGGCCCAAAATTCTCGCGGCCGCCATGGGTACGCGCTGGATCACCGCCAGCTCAGCCTAGCAGGCGTGCTCGCGCTTGAAGAAGGTCAGAAGCATGATCTGAATGTCGAGCACCGGGCTCCAGTTTTCCAAGTACCACAGGTCGCACTTGATGCGTTCGGTGAGATCGGTGTCGCCGCGCAGGCCGTTGACCTGGGCCCAGCCGGTGATGCCGGGCTTGGCCGCGTGCCGGGCATTGTAGTGCGGGATCTCGTGCTTGAAGTTGCGGATCAGTTCCGGGCGCTCCGGGCGCGGGCCGACGAGGCTCATTTCGCCTTTCAGCACGTTCCAGAATTGCGGCACTTCGTCGATGTTCCACTTGCGCATCATCGCTCCGATCCGCAGCCGGCGCGGGTCGTTTTTCGTCGTCCAGCCGACTTTGCCCGGGGTCTCCGCGTCCAGGCGCATGCTGCGGATCTTGAGGATATCGAACTCCATGCCGTTCTGCCCGAGCCGGCGCTGGCGATAGAGAATGGGCCCCGGCGATTCCCAATACACGATCGCCCCGAAGATCGCGAGGATCGGAGCCGAGAGCATCAGTCCGACGAGGGCGCCGGCCACATCCACCGCGCGCTTGAGGAGCAGATTGGTGAATTTGTCCAGCGGCAGCCGCGACACGCCGAGAATAGGCACACCCGCGACCGTCTCGAGATGCAGACCCGACACCAGAATCTGGAAGTAGGATGGGATGACCTTGAACTGCACCATCTCGCGTTCGCAGGTGTTGGCGAGGGCGATGATGTCCCCGCGCACGCCGTGGACGTCCGCCAGGATGACCATGTCGATGGCCTGCTGGTGGATGACTTTGAGGAGGTCCTTGAATTCGCCCAGGAGCTGTCCCTCGGGCCGTCGTTGAAAGCCCGCGCGCATCGAGCCGAGGCAGCCCACGAATTCATAGGCGCTGACCGGGTCTTCGGTGAATGTCCGCGCCATCTCCTCCGCTTCCTGGTTCCAGCCTACGACCATGACGCGCTGGCGGAGATGGATCGCTACCCCGGAGCGGGCGAGGTAGCGGTGAAAGAGCCAGCGCCACGCTAGCAGGGTCGCCGGCGTGAGCAGGCTGGCGATCACCACATACAAGCGCGAGATCGGCGGTTCGAAATGGAAGACGAGCGCAATGCAAAGGTAGCCGGCGGCCCAGATGATGGAGGCCTTGAGGATCTGCAGCGAGACGGAGCGGAAGCGCAATAGGGAGTTGCGCTCGTAGATCTCGAAACTGGTGAGGATGAGGAGCAGGGCCAGGGCGCCGAAGGTGATGTGCCCTGAATACTCGCCGAGGTTGCGCGGCTCGCGCACGCCCACTTCCACGAGGGATGTCTGGAAGCGAAACCAAAAACTGAAGACCAGCGCGTAGACGATGACGAGTGCATCGCAGATGAGGCTGGCGATGACGAGCCGGTCGGGCAGCGTCTTGTCACGCAACCGCAACGGGTCTGTCGGGGAGAGCCGTTCGTACTGACGACCGAATGGATCGTCAAATATCACTGCCCCGCCGGTTACCCGGGATAATCCCTTAATACAGCTCTCTTTTTTCGGACTGAACATATGGCCCTGCAAATCCCTTGCGCCGCAGTAAAACTGCAACGCGTGTGGCGTTCAAAATCTAGCGGATACCGTATAAAAACGATCCGCCGAGTCAACGTGTTTCTACCCTGACGCGAGCCTAGTGGTTACCCTCCGTCCCCGAGGCGTTTCCAGCGCGCGCGCAGCTTGCGACCGATCTCCGTCAAGACACCGCCGCGCATCCGCCACGCTTTTTTGCGCTGTTGATTCGCGGTTTGCTTTTCCACGTTCCAGGGAAATTCCGGCGAGAGCCGCGGGTTGCCTTCCGTGGGCAGCGCGAAGCCCTGGATGTAGGCCCGGCGCGGGATCGTGGAACGATTCGGCCCCGCGTGGTGCAAGGTGCGGCAATGGTGAATGGTACAACCGCCCGGCGGCAGCGGACTCGCCACCGCATCCGCCGGATCGAAGTCGCCCACGCATTCGAGCGCGTGCACGCGGGGATCGCCTCCCGGCGAGGCGTGGCGCAGCACCGGGCCGCGGTTCGTGCCGGGGATGAATTCGAGGCAGCCATTCTCCTCCGTCGCGATCTGGAGCGGCATCCAGATGCTGATCTCCTGGTAGCCCGGCGGGTGGTTGCGGCGAAAGGCCTCATCCTGATGCCAGGGCGTCGGTGCGCCGATGCCGGCGGGTTTGAGGATCGCGTGTTCGAAGCTCCAGAACGCCTCCGGCCCGAGCAATTGCCGCGCAACGGCCAGCGCATTGCTCCGAAAGCTCGTCTCCTTCAATTCCGGCGCGAAAAAGACGGGGTTGATGATCTGCGGTGAAGCCTGCGGTTGGCCGTCCTCATCCAGGCCCACCATGTCAAACTGCGCCCCCTGTCCGCGGCCCGCCTGCTCGGCGAAAAGGCGATCATACACTTCACGGAGAAAGGCCACCTCCTCTGGAGGACAGATCCGCTCCATGCGGAGAAAGCCGTGCTCACGGAAGAAAGCGATTTGCTCCGTGGTCAGCGTCACGTCGGCTGAAGTGGTAGTGGCCACGGGTGGTTACTCGACTTGAAAAAGGGGGCGCCGTCAATCACCCGCTGCGGTCGGGAGGCGATGAATGAGAAAATCCTTGCATCCCCACGTTCCTCTCCTATTTTCGCCTTCCTCCGCTGCGGGTGTAGCTCAGTTGGTAGAGCACTTCCTTGCCAAGGAAGATGTCGACGGTTCGAATCCGTTCACCCGCTCCATTCCTCTTTTTCTGAGGAATTCCGCCAGGCTTGGCCTTGGCGTGCCGGTCGATTTCGGCCGGCCTACCACTTCGGAATGAAGAAACGCACGGTCTTCGTGTCCCTTTTCGGATAGCTGGCAAAATCCGCCAGGGAGTTTCGTCCCAGTTCCGGCGAGGCGCACTGTGCACCCACGGTGAGCTTGCGTCGTGGGGCCTTGGGAAAAAGAGCGTCGAAGTAAAAACCGCAACCCCCGTCAAAGACGTCCGTGCACGTCACATGATGGGTCTGCCCCTTGATCACCAAATCCAGTGCATGGTTGATGATCGGAAGTTTCATGTCTGACCATAGCCTATCGTGACTCAATAGCGAATGTGAGGTACGGAGATCCCCCGCGCGAGAGCGAATCCCTTTCGGGTCCGGTCTCATATCTGGCCTGCTGGAGACTTGTTTCCCGTTCAGGAACCCATTCCAAAACATCAGTCGACACGGAGGCATTTATACCGGAAGCTGTCGCATGGACCTTACGAAAAATGATAACATACGGGAAGCGTTGAGCCGTGATTTGCGGCCGCCCGGCGCCAAACAGCGGATTAAAGTCATCGACGATGCCGTCCGCAAGGTCTTCACGGTCAACAAGGATGGCGCGGTCCTGGTCTTCGGGCACAATCAGCCGGACGCCGCGTATTGGACTGGCGTCAAGCACTATGGCAGCGGTCCCAGCAGCCGTATCCGCTTCCGCCGCGCGAAAATCGACGCGAAAATCGACGCGAAAGTCGAGGCCGAGTAAGTTTGCCTATCTCCAGTTTGGGAGCGATAGTGGGCGCTATGGATAAGCAAATTGCGGAGAACCCCGACATTTCAAGTTTTGAACGTCTCGTCGACGAAAACTGGAATGAACGAAAGCATCTCGCCGAGGCGGAGTTTGACGTACGGAGTGAAATTCAGGGCCTCTTGCAGCGTGGTGAGGCGGGCGAAGCGCTGAAGGAAGCGCGGATGCGTGAGCGCGCCTGCCGGGACTCACTCGCCCGGAACAATAGCGAATACGACGCCGTGGTGGAAAGCTGGGCGGCCGCCGTTTCAAAAACCGCCGGTTAATCGACGATTAACCCGTCGGTGCTTTACACGCTCGTAAAGTATTGTCGGATCAACAGAAACGCGGCCACCACCGCTACGCCAAAAACTCCGACGATGAGCGAAGTGCGCCAGACCAGCTCGATCAGGTCTCTCCGCGATCTTTGATTTACGGACTGGAAAACATGGTAAGGAGGAAAGCGCACATAATCGGCGTCCGTTCTCCGCGGTGACTTGGACATTATAGTCGATGCTATCACGCATTGCCCGAATACGAAGAGGTTCCGGGAACAATCGTCGGCGAAGGAAGTATTTCGCCGGGCAGGCTGGTCGCTGGCGGGTGTGCGGCCGGAGCGCGCCATGCCGTGGGGGTCGGACCCACAGCCGCGCTGCCGATTCCGACGGGGCGGCGTTTAGCGAATGCCACCGCTGACCGTCAGGAATTCCCCGGTGATCCACGACGAATCCTCGCTGGCCAGGAATACCGCGGCGCTGGCGATGTCGGCCGGCTGCCCGATGCGCCCCAGCGGCGATTGCGTTTCGAGCTGCGTGCGAAAGTCGCTCGCGATGAACCCTGCGCTGTGCGTGCCTTCCGTCTCGACCATGCCGGGGTTGATGGTATTCACGCGAATTTTCTTCGGGCCGAGTTCCTTCGAGAGGACCCGGGAGAGCACGTCGACGGCGGCCTTCGTTCCGGAATAAACCGCCGACCCCGGCGGCGTAAACGTGGTCACCGCCGAGCTGATATTGATCACGCTTCCGCCCTCCGGCCCGAAGAACTTCACCCCTTCCTGGATGGTGAGCAGCAGTCCGAGCACATTCACGTCGTAATGCTTCCGGAAGTGTTCCTCGGTGATCGCTTCCAAAGGCGCGAATTCATAGACGCCGGCATTATTGACCAGCACGTCGAGACGCCCGAAGGCCTTTTTGGTTTCGGCCAAAAGGCGGTCGATGTCCGCCCGTTTCGCCACGTTGCCCTGCACGGCGATCGCTTGGCCGCCTTGCTGGGTGATTTCCGCGACGACTTTGTCCGCGCCCTCTTTGCTGGAGGAGTAATTGACGACCACCGCCGCGCCTTCGGCGGCCAATCGGGTGGCGATGCCGGCTCCGATGCCCTTGGAGGCTCCGGTGACGATGGCGACTTTGCCGGTGAGTTTTTGGGTGGTGGTGGACATGTCTGTTTTTGCTTTCTGTGTTGCTGACTTTGAAATCATTTCGCCGCTACTTCCGGCAGCGGCGGG
>NZ_JBDUCX010000177.1:0-14043 GCF_040003245.1 Chthoniobacter sp. | reverse complement strand
GGTCGAGCATGGCCTGGAGCCGCTGGCGTGAGACGTAGCGCTCGGTGTCGCCGTAGATGGCGTCGCTCACCTGCATGTCGTAGGCGGAGATGCTCTTGGCGATCGTGCCCGCGGCGCCGCCCACGCGGAAGAACCAGCGCACCACCTCCTGCCCCGCACCGATTTCCGCCAGCGTCCCGTAAAAGCGGTTATCGAGGTTGATCTTGAGGGCCTTGTTGTGCGTGTCCATGGCCTCGTCCGTTGTCGATGTCATCATGCGGGTCAGTTAAGCAAAGGGGCGGGCGGGCGGCGAGCGCGGATGTGCGACGAGCTGGCGGCAGCGTGAAAAGCGGGTGTAGGGCGCGTGTCCCCACGCGCCGGGCCTGGCGCTGCGAATGTCTCCTTCTCCCGGCGCGTGGGGACACGCGCCTTACACCTCGGCGCTACCAATCCTTCGAACGCAGCTTCTTGATCTTCGACCGGCGCTTCTTTCCCTCGAGGATGCGCTCTTTGACCCCGCGCGGACGCTTCGCATTCTGCCGCCGCTTTTTGGCAATCTCCGACCGCACCGCGGCGCGCTCCGCCCGGCGCCGCTCCTCGATGGCGTCCAGCAAACGGGTCCAGGCGAGCTGGCGGTTCATCGATTGGGAGCGCGAGTCCTGCACGTTGACGGCGACACCGGTCGGGATGTGGCGCAGTTGCACCGCGGTCGAGACCTTGTTCACGTGCTGCCCCCCGGGGCCGGAACTGCGCGAGAATTTCTCCTCGAAGTCCGCCGCATCCAGGCGCAGCCGGGCCAGCCGCGCGGCTTTTTGCGTGTGAAAATCGGACGCGGGTTTCATCTCGGTGTTTCTAGTTTTAAGCTTTAAGTCTTAAGTGACGAAACACTTAAAACCTGCGACCCACACGGCCATGATTCTCTCCAATGCCCGCCTCATTTTCGCCGATCGCCTGGCTCGCGGCCACGTGCGCGTCACGGATGGCAAGATCGCCGCGCTCTCCGATCAAGCGCTGGAGCCACTCGCCGGCGAACCGGTGATCGATCTCGGCGGCCAGTTTCTCGCCCCGGGATTTATCGACATCCACGTTCACGGCGCCCAGCGGCGAGACGCGATGGAAGCGAGCTCCGAGGCCTTTGCCGCGATCTGCCGGCATCATGCCCGCGGCGGCACGACCGCGCTGACGCCTGCCACGGTCACCGCGACGAGCGAGAGCATCCTGCGCGTCTTGCAAGCGGCGCAGGAGTACCGCCGGCAGCCGTCCGGCGACGGTGCGCAACTGCTCGGCATTCACATCGAGGGCCCATACTTTTCCAAGGAAAAGCCCGGGGCGCACCGGCTCGACTTGATCCGCAACCCCCAGCGTGCGGAATGGGAGCCATGGCTCGCCTTCGATGGGCTGGTCACGCAAATGACCGTGGCGCCCGAATTACCCGGCGCGCTCGAACTCTTCGAGGAACTCGCCGGCCGGGGCATCATTCCCAGCGGCGGCCACAGCGATGCGTGGGACGAAGACGCCGCCGCCGCTTTTGCCCACGGCATGCGGCACGCCACGCACACGTTCAATTGCATGTCCACCGCGCGCCGCCGCGGGCCGTACCGCGTGGCCGGTCTGCTCGAGTTCGTCCTCAGCGAACCGGAAGTTCTTTGCGAATTGATCGCCGACGCGCACCACGTTTCTCCGACGCTGATGCGCATGCTCTATCTCGCCAAAGGGCCCGACGGCATCGTGCTGGTCACGGACGCCGCGGCCGGGGCCGGTCTCGCCGACGGCGAGACGTTTCAGCTCGGCGATATTGCCTGTGTCGTGCGCGGCGGGGTCAGCGTCACCGCGGATGGCCAGACCCTGGCCAGCAGCACTGCGGGCATGATCGATCTCGTGCGGAACATGGTGCAACTCGTGGAAATCTCGCTCGTCGAGGCCGTGCGCATGGCCACGTTGAATCCCGCCCGCGCCTTGCGCTTGGAAGCGCGGAAGGGCGTGCTCAAGGTCGGGGCTGAAGCCGATCTCGTCAGCTTCACCGACGACTTCCAGGTCACGCACACCTTCGTCGGCGGCCGCAACGTGCTTTAGGCGCCGCTCACTTTTTGACGCCCACCACCACGAGGACCACGCCACCCGCCAGCGCTGCCAGACCGAGGATCGGAGGCAGGGGCACCGAGTGCTCCTTTTCTACGTTGGCGTCGACTTTCAGCGGGCCGAGGTCCACAACCCGCTTTTGTTCATGCGTGGTGAAATTAAAGCCGCCGTAGGCCAGAGCGATCACACCGACGATAATCAAAAGGATGCCAACAATGGTCGCAGGTTTCATAACTCATGTATGGAATCGCGCGCACGCGGCGTTTTGGCCGGGTCTCCATTGGCTCCATTGGCTCCATTGGCTCCATTGTGAAATACCGCATATTAAGGCCCTAAAATCGCTATTTCACTTCTCGCGCATCAGTTGCCGCGCCTGATTCGCCGCGCCGTCCAGCCCATTGAGCGCGCGCAACCGGCCGTGGCTGTCCAGCAGCCACACCGTCGGCACCGCGTTGATGCCCAGCCCGCGCACCAGCGGGCTCGTCCAGCCCTTCCCATCCCATGCGATCGGCCATGTGATGCCGCGCGTTTTGAGCAGGTCCATGACCGTCTCTCGCTTGATATCCAGGGCCACTCCCACCACGCGAATGCTGCCTTGCGGAAGCTGCCCGACTTCCTGCTGGAGCTTGCCGAGCGCGGCCATCGCCGGCGGCGAACTCTGCGCGAAGAAGATGACGAACACCGGTCGTCCCGCGAGACCGGCGATGCTGATTTCCTGTCCCTGCACCGAGGTGAAACTGAGCGGCACCTCCTGCCCGACCAAGTGCACCCGCCGCAAGTCGTCGGCGATGCGGGCTTTCAGGTCCGGATTGGTCGCGATGGCTCGCGCATCGTCGAGGAGCGCTTCCTTGAGCTTGGGCTGCGTGTCGAAAAGCGTCGCCACCTCGGTCAACAACGCCGCCAGCCGCCGGTCCGTCGGATACTCGGTCTGGAAGCGTCGCGTCGCCGTCAGGAGCTCCTCGCGCGCCGCGGGGTCGGTGCGCGTCAGCGAGCGCATCATCCGCGCCAGCTTGGCGAACTTCAGCTCCGGCAATTGCTCCGGCGTGGCCGTCTTTTCCAAGGCGTCGAGCATCCGCTTCGAATCGACGCGCAGCTTCTCGGAGCCCTCGAAATCCGCGCGGATTTGCAGCAGGCGCGCCAGGCGAAGCTGCGCCTCGAAGACATGCGTATCCTCCGGATGCGCCGTCAGGAACGCGCGCAGCGCCTTTTCCTGCCTGGCGAGATGACTCACCACCAGATTGCCCGCCGCCTCGGCGGTATCGGGCTGCCCGCCCGGCCCGGCATCGAGCGCGACCACCGCCTGCCAGTCTTCATCGACCGTTCCGGCCAGCACACCGGCGCACGTCCCGGCGAGGATCGCGGCCGCGATCAGACCACTGCGAAGCTGGCTGGAAAGGCGTTTCATGGTCGGTTCGAGGGAATGATTGTCGCATACACCGGCCGGTGATCGCTCGCGTCGTTCCAATAGGCGGAACGATACACGCGCGGCGATCCGGGGGCGACCTCGCGGTGCAAGGCCGGGCTGACGAAGATGTAGTCGATGCGGGAGTAGAGATCGGCCGCCTTCCAGTATTCGGTCCAGGTGTCGCCCAACTCGTCCCGGGCGGGCAGGGCGGTCATGTACGTCTTGCCGCGCGCCCCGGTGATTTCGTGATAGGACGGCTCGTTCTTCAGGTCATTGAAGTCCCCCAGGCAAACGAGCCGCACCGCGGGGTCGGCCGCGAGGATCTCATCGAGATGCTTGCGCAGGAGCAGCGCTTCATTCCGGCGCACGAGTGCCTCACCCTCCGGTGTCGGCAACTTCGATTTCAAATGCGCGCCCACCACGCGGAGTTGGTAACCGCTGGCGATCTGCACGGTCACGTCCAGAAATCCCCGGCGCACCTTCTCCGGCCTGCCGGCCAGTTCAAAGGACACGTTGGTGAGCGATTGCCGCGCGACGATCGGAAACCGGCTGACCAGCGCGAGATGCCGCTCGCTGTCCAGCGCCTGCACATACTCAAAGTCCCGGTAGCCCAAGCCGGCGCCCGCGAGCCGTCTCTTGAAATCCTCGAACCGTTCGGGCTCGCCCATTTCGCACACGCCGAGGATGTCCGGGTTGATGTCCTTGATCACCTGGACCACGGCATCGATGGCCTTTTCCGCTTTCGGCCGGCTGCGCCGCCCGCCGGTCTCGGCCGCGACGGCTTCCTCGCCGAGATAGTTCTCCACGTTGTAAGTGGCGATCACTACGGCTGGCGGGTTCGCCGCCATCAACGCCCCCAGCGGCAGCCGGAAGGCGAGCAGCAGGGCAAAGAACCGGGGGAGTCTCATGCCGCGAAATGGAAAAGGGCTCGCCCGGTAAAGGCGAGCCCTAATCGAAAAGTGGACTACGTTCTCTTAAGAGACGTGCGTGTGCGGCGTTTCCGACGTCTGCTCGGCGTGCGGGTCATGCACGTCATGCGGCACCTCATGCGCGATCTCCGACACCGGCTGGTCGAGCTTCGCGGCCGGCGCTGGTGGGGCGGCTGGCTCCACGGGACGGGTCACTTCGCGCTCAAATTCATCCTTGGCCTTGGTAAATTCACGCACCGCCTGACCCATGCCGCGGGCGAGTTCGGGCAGCTTCTTCGCACCGAAAAGAAGCAGGACGATAAGCAGGATGATGATGAGATCCGGCCCTGCGAGGTTGAAAAGGCTGGCGATATTCATAAGGGATTGGGGTTCTGCTTCAACTACACCGGCTTACGGGAAGTTGCAATGGGTCATTCAGCTATCCAGCGGCAGGTCTTTGGTCGCTTCATCCTTGGCTTTGCTGAATTCCCGGATGGCTTTGCCCATCGAACCGGCCAGCTCCGGCAGCTTCTTGGCTCCGAACAGGAGCATGACGATGACCAGGATGATGATGAGGTCCGGCCCGGCAAGGTTGAAGAAAGTGGCGATAATCATAGGTTACTGGGGTTGAGGTTCGCCGCCCGCACGGTGCAGGCAGAATGCGATGGTCTCTCAGTATCCGGCGGGAGGGCGGTTTGTTAGCGGAGAATTTGCGGCCTACAGAGGAATGAGGCGCTTCTTCTACGGCATCACCGCCGCCGCTTCCTGTGGGCTCGGCAATCCCCACGCCTTCCATTTCGCCTCGTACTCGGCCCGGGGCAGCAGGGCGTAGTGCGGGTGCTTGTCGGCGTGCAGCCAACGGATCAGCTTCACCAAATCGTCCTCGGCCATGGTCGTGCAACCGGCGGTCTTGCGGGTTGGGCCGCGCCGGATGTGAAAGAAGATGGCGCTGCCGGCATTGGCCGCCGGCGGATCGGAGTTGTGGCGGATCTCCACCAGCCAGCGATAGGCGAAGTCGCCATGCCGCATCTTCTGCTTTTCAAACCACGGCGGTGGGTTGGCTGGGTCTGGAATGGTCACGTGCTTGTTATAGTCCGGCGACGTGATGTCATCGACCCATGCATCGCCTGCACCCACGGTATGAAAGGGATACTTCGCGCCGGACGGCAGGCTGGGATCGTAAGTATAGATCGTGCCGATCTTGAAGACCCCCGCCGGTGCGCGGCCGTCGTGTTCCTGCTTGTGCGTCCCGGGTTCATCGGTGCCGAGCACGCCGCGTCCCCACACCAGACCGTTCTTGCCATAGAGCACCGGGATGGCCGGCGCGGAGGCCTTCCACGCGCCATTCGTCTTTTCGAAAAGCTGCAGCTTGCCGGTCGAGGCATCCCAGTCCGGGGCCACGCTGACGATCAATTGCTGCACCGAGGAATCGAGTCCCGCGCCGAAGGTCTTCACCGCGACCACCAAGGCCATGACCCAAAGGCCAAACGCACGCTTGCTGGCACGGATTCTCTTTCTCATCATCGAGTACTTGAAAAAATTAACGCGAACCGGAGCCGTGTTGCTGATCATGGCGGCGACTCTTCTCGTTTACTGGCCCGCGCTGCGCAATGGTTTTGTCTGGGACGACACCGCGCTCGTCCTGCGCGATCCGCTCATTCGCAGCTGGCGGCTCATCCCCGAGGGCTTTCGTCACTTTCTCTTTCTCGACGCCACGGCGTCCAATTTCTACCGCCCCATCCAGCGCCTGAGTTTCGTCTTCGACTATCAGGTCTACGGCTTCGACCGGCCCTGGGGCTGGCACCTCACCAGCATACTCATTCACGCCGGCGCTGCCGTGGCACTTTTCTTTGCGGCGGAACGGTTGCTCGCGGAGATGGCTGGCCGACTGGAGTCAAGGAACCGCTTGAGTATCGCCTTCGGCGTGGCCGTCATCTGGGCGATTCACCCCCTGCAAACCTCAGCCGTCACGTATGTCGCGGGCCGGGCCGATCCGCTCGCTGCCCTCTTCGGCTTTACCGGCCTCGCGCTCGGTCTTTCCAGCCGCGCCTGGCCGTGGAAGCTCGGCGCGGCGGTTTGCTTCTTTCTCGCCATGCTCTCGAAAGAAAGCGGCATCCTCTTCCTGCCTCTCTGGTTGCTCATCCTCGCGTGGCGACCGGAAACACGGCGCGCCTTGGTTTCGTGGGGGCTGATAGTCATCGTCCTCGTCGCCGCCTATAGCGGGTTGCGTTTCACCTCGGAGAAGGTCGCGCCCCCTGCGGCGCCGCCCACCCCCGCCGCCATCCGCCCGATCCTCACCGCTCGCGCCTTCGCCGGCTATGCGGGCCTGCTCGTCGCCCCGGTCACCTTGCGCATGGAGCGTGACGTGACGACCCGCCCGCTCGACACCCCGGAGGCCACCTTCCGGCAGGCCCGCGCGCTCGAATTCCAGACGCTCGCCGGGGTGCTTCTGCTCATCGGTTTCATTTTCTGGATGAGGTATTGCCTCCGTCGCGAACCGGCCGCGGCCCTTTGCCTCGCCGCGTTTGTCATCGCGTATCTGCCGATCAGCAACCTCCTCCCCCTCAACGCCACCATTGCCGAGCACTGGCTCTACGTGCCCGGCGCATTTCTATTTTTGGCGGTCGCGCTCACGCTCCAGCGGGTCCTCCAGCGGCCTGCCGTCCTCCTCATCGCCGGGTGTTGGGTCCTCTTTCTCGGCGTCCGGACATTCGTGCGGCAGGCCGACTGGCATGACCAGCGCACCTTCATCGAGCGCACCATCGCTGCGGGCGGCAATTCCGCTCGCATGCTGATGAACCTCGGCAATGTGGAGTTCACCGCGGGTCATCAAGACGCCGCCCTGGCTCTATATCGTGAGGCCCTGCGCCACACGCCCGATCAGCCGATCATCTGGCTCGGTTACGCCAGCATCCTCCTGCGTGCGCACGATCTTCCCCACGCAAAGGAAGCCCTCGAACACGCGGAAACTTCGCCGCTGCTCGCGGCCGATTGCCTTTCCCTGCGCGCCTCGATGGAAGCCGCCGAATCCAACCACGATCCCGGCGAATTGCTCCGTCAAGCCGTCGCCGCCGCGCCGGACAACTGGGGCATTCGCCAGCGCTACATCGAATACCTGCGCGAGCGTTCCGGATCGCCGGAGGCCTTGCGCGAACTGCGCGGCTTTCTGCAGCAACATGATTTTCGCGCGGACTCGTGGCGCCTGCTCTCCGCGTTGCTCGACGAGCAGCAGCAGCCGGATCTCGCCGCCGCAGCCCGGCGCGAAGCCGCCCGCCGCGACGTGCGCGAGGCGGAACATTGGCATCTCGTCAGCGCGCCTTCACACGGAAACGTGCGGTAAAAGTTTTAAGCCACGAAACCGACGAACCAAATGAAAAGGGGCTCTTCCTTTCGTCTATTACGATTGTTTCGCGGTTTCCCATTCAAAACTCGCTGGCCACAGCCGCGAAACCGTTCGACTTGTCTGTCCGTATCCATAAAACGCACATCTCTTCCATGACCGCCAAACCCCACAGCGCGCTCATCATCGTCGGCCACGGTTCCACCGTGAACGCCGATTCCAGCACCCCGACCTTCGACCACGCCGCCGAGATCTCCCGGCGCGGCCTCTTCGGCGAGGTGTACTGCGCGTTCTGGAAAGAAGAGCCCAGCCTCCGCCAGGTGCTGCACATGGTCGATGCCGACGACATTTACGTGGTCCCGAATTTCATCAGCGAAGGCTACTTCACGCGCACCGTCATCCCGCGCGAACTCGAGCTCGCCGGCCCCGTCACGCTCCGCGACGGGCGCACCATCAAGTACTGCGAGCCGGTCGGTAATCATCCGCGCATGACCGAATTGCTGCTGCGCCGCGCGGCGGAAGTCGCCCCGGGCATCCCGCCGGAAGGGACGAGCCTGTTCATCGTCGGCCACGGCACGGACTTGAACGACAACTCCGCCGCGGCTGCCAAGCGCGAAGTGCAGCACATCGCATCGCGTGGAATCTACGGCGAGGTGCTCAATGCCTACATGGAGGAGGAACCGCTCATCTCCAAGTGGGACGAATACGCCTCGCAACCCAACGTCATCGTCGTGCCTTTCTTCATCGCCGACGGACTGCACAGCTACGAGGACATCCCGGTGCTGCTCGGCATCGCCGCGGAATCGACCGGCGCGGCCAGTGCCACGCAAAAGGAAATCTTCCGCCACAATCCCTACCATCTGCGCGGCCGCTCGCTCTACTACGCCAGCGCCATCGGCACGGAACCGCATTTCGCCGACGTGATCCTCGAGCAGGTGGCGGCTTTCGACGCCGCGCACTCGGCGGCCGCTCTCGCATGATGCAGAATCTCACGCAAACCCTCGCCGACTGGATTGCGGGCGGTGGCCGGGAGATGGGCGAGCTTCATGTCGAACCACTCGAAAACGGCTTTATCCTGCATCATGCGGATGACGCCCTGCTCTGCGAGGTGGTCTGCCTCCAAGGTGCGGAAGCGGCGCGCGAACTCGCCCACTACGACGATGCCGGGCAGTTCCGTCCGCTGAAGACCGCGCCGAATCTTCGCCATGGCTGGCGCCTGCACCTCGCCGATCTCACCGAGCTGCGCCGCGCGCTCGATTATTTCTATCCCGCGATGCTCGGCGTGTGGCTTGGTCTGCAGCGCGGCCGGCTCGTGACCGTGCCCTTGCGGGAAACGCTCGCCCGGCAGACCGGCATGTACGCGGTTACGAAAAAAATCACCGATGCGCAGGCGCAAACGATGATCGGTGGGTTCTGCCGCAGCGATGGCGGATGCGTGAAGCGCATCCTCTGGACCATCGCCCCCGGCGTGCCCATCACCTCGCTGCCGGTGGAGAAATTCCAATCCGCCGCCCCGCCGCAGCGGCTGCCCTTGCTCTGCCACGAAGCCTGCAATCTGCTCGTCGCGAAGGCGCGCGAGATCGTCAAGAAAAGCGAGGCGCCCGCATGATCATCCGCGCCCGCCAGGTGGTCACCATGGATGGCCCGCCGATCGAAAACGGCGCGGTCGCCATCGAGGGCAATCGCATCGTCGCCGTCGGCCCGGTGCTGGATCTCGGCGAGCAGGTCCTCCTCCCCGGCCTGATCAACGCGCACTGCCACCTCGACTACTCGATGATGCGCCACGCCATCGCCCGCCCCAAGCAATTCACCGCCTGGGTCCAGCGCATCAACGCCCTCAAGCGCAGTCTCGACAGCGCGGATTACCTCGCCGCCATCCGGCGCGGCTTCGCCGACCTGCAGAAATGGGGCACCACCAGCGTCTGCAACATTGAGGCGTTCCCCGAGCTCATGACGCGGCTCGGTCCCTCGCCCGTGCGCACCTGGTGGTTTTATGAAATGATCGATATCCGGCACCGCATCACTACCGATGACGTGGTCGCCGGCGCCCTCTCCTTCTTTCAGCATCGCGCCAACTCGCTCGACAGCTTCGGCTTGAGCCCGCACGCGCCTTACACCGCTTCGCTCAATCTTTACCAGCTGGCCAACGCTTGCGCGTCGTCCTTCACCATGCCGCTCACGACCCATGTCGCCGAATCCACCGAGGAGTTCGACATGTTTCGCCACGCCGGCGGCGTCCTCTACGATTTTATGACCTCGCTTCAGCGACCCATGAGGGACTGCGGCGCCACCACGCCCTTTGGCCATTTGTGGAGCACCGGCGCGATCGACTCGCAATGGCTGCTCGTGCACATGAATACCTTGCTCGAGGAAGATTTCCAGTTGCTCGCCGAACTCCCGCGCGGCGCGGGCCCGCACGTCGTCCATTGCCCCGGCAGCCACCGCTATTTCAGCCACCCGCCTTTTCCCGCGCGGCGTCTGCACGAACTCGGCGTGAACCTGTGCCTCGGCACCGACAGCCTGGCCAGCACGGATTCGCTCAGTCTGTTCGAGGAGATGCGCATGCTCGGCGCGGTCGAGCCCTGGCTGCGTCCGGAAGAATTGCTCCGCATGGTCACCGTGAACCCCGCGCGCGCCTTACGGCGCCGTGGCCAACTCGGAAAAATCGCCCCCGGCGCACTCGCCGACTTGATCGCCGTGCCCGCGCCCGGTAGCCTCGGCGGCGTTTACGAAGATATCGTCAATCACGACGACCCTGTTTCCTGGATGATGATCGATGGCCAAATCTGCGCGTAGTCTTTTGCTGCTGTTCACCGCCGCCGCCCTCGTGCTGTCGCCGGAAGGCGTCCTCGGCGCGACCAAACGCCGCCGGCCCATCTCGACCATTGCCCCCGACGGCACGCCCGCCCCGCCGCCGCCGACCGCGCCCCTGGACGCCAATGGAGAACTGCAACTCGCCGCCTGGGGCGCCATCGTCCTCGATGCCCTGACCGGCCAGGTCCTCTACGAAAAGAACGCCGACGCGCCGCAATATCCCGCGAGCACCACCAAGATCATGACCGCGCTGCTGGTCATCGAGGAAGGCAACCTCGACCAGGAAGTCGAATGCGACCTCGAAGACAGCAAGGTTGGCGAGAGCAGCCTCGAGCTCAAGCCCGGCCAGCGTTACACACGGCGGCAGATGCTCTATGGCCTGATGCTCAAGAGCGCCAACGACGTGGCCCACGCTCTCGGGCGCGACAACGCCGGCTCCATCGAGGCCTTCGCCGAGAAGATGACCCGCCGCGCCAAGGAACTCGGCGCGCAGAACACCCACTTCGTCAATCCCAACGGCCTCCACGATCCCGCGCACTACACCACCCCGCGCGACCTCGCGCTCATCGCCCGCGCCGCCATGCAGCAGCCCTTTTTCCGCCAGGTCGTGAGCACCCGCGAATACAATTGGACGGTCGCCGGCGCCGTCAATCCCCTGCACAATCACAACCGCCTCCTGGACCGCTTCCCCGGCTGCACCGGCGTGAAGACCGGCTACACCATCCCCTCCCAGCAGGTCCTCGTCAGCGCCGCCATGCGCGGCAATCGCGAAGTCATCTCCGTGGTCATGCACACCGACAAGCCCGGCATCTGGAACGATAGCATGCTCCTCCTCAGCTACGGCCTCGACCGCCTCACCGAGGCCACCGCGACCACCTCCACCGGGCACTAGCTTCCCCGGGTTGGCAGGTAGGCACGCGCTTCGAGGCGGGGAAGACGGTATGGGAACCTATTCCGGGTAGGACGATAGCCGGGGGCGGCTCCGCAGCACCATGCTATACCCACAAGTTGCGAACCAACGTCCGGTGCTGGGCCACTTCGCGGATCGGAGTTCGTTAGCGCTGCTGGCTTCCCGCGATCTCGAGTGCGGTGTGATGGCTGGTGATCGGTCGGGCGCGCGCCAGGACACAACGAAAGCCGTAGTAGCTGTGGCGACTCGCGGGCAGGTCGTGCATGCGGTAGGACGATAGCAAATAGGTCCGGGAGCCGACACTCCACGAGCCTCCGCGTAGCACGCGGTCCTTCTGCAATGAGTCATACCAGTCTTCGCACCACTGCCATACGTTGCCCCCGATATCGCAAAGCCCAACCGCGTTGGCCGGGAAACTGTCCACAGGCGAGGTGGTCGGGTAGCCGTCCGTATAGTTTTCCATCCACGGCTCCTTGGGGAAGGCCTCGTGCCATGCGGAATCGGCGTAGTTCCCCACCTTGGCCCTGGCCGGCGGAAAGCCAATGCCCCACGGGTAGTCGACGACGTTCTTTCCGCTTTTCTCGGCCGGTGTCGCCCCGGTCTCGGCCGCCAGGCCGACCGCGTGGCTCCACTCCTCGTCCGTGGGCAGCCGATACTTCGCGCCCTCGGGCAACTGGCCAGCGGCGGTTTCCTTTTCCGTGAGCCACTGGCAGAACGCCTGCGCTTCCTCCCAAGTGACGGCCACCACCGGGTGCTCCAGCTCGCGACCCGCCGGGATGCCGTCCTTTTGCTGGCTGGTCCACGCTTCGTCTATTTTGGTCGTGCGCGCGTAAGCTGCGTAGTCCTTCACCCGCGTGGGCCAGCGGCAGAACAGCGCATTGGTGCCCGGCACCGGCACGAACTCCTGCCCCATCGTGTTGACCCAAGGCGCATCCTTCGTTGCGCCGGTCAGGCTGCCAAACGGAGTGGCCGCCAATGAAGGGGAGCGGGGGCGGGTCGCTGCCGCCGCCGACCGGGTCTCCGCCGCTGCGCCGTGTTTCCACGGTTCAAAATAAACGAGCACACCCGCGGCAACGACGAGCCCGGCCAAGCTGGCGAGGAACGGTATTTTCCGCGCCAGCGGAGTGACCCCTTTTGGAATGATGGAGCCGGGTCGCCGGTGGTGAGGCACGATACGGGCGATCTGCGTTTGCATCTCGATCGCGGTGGAATAGCGCTTGTCGCGGTCGGACTGCAGAGCCCGGTCGACGATGCGGTCGAGGCGCTTGTCGAGGCCGGGCACGGCCTGCGAAGGCGGGTCAAAGCGGCCGCGGGGGACGACCCCCGTGAACATCTGGTAGAGCATGACGCCGACCGCGTAGAGGTCTGCGCGGTGGTCGACATGCGCGTGGGCGCCGATCGCCTCGGGCGCCATGAAGTCCGGTGATCCCATTGTCACATCGCTGGCCGTGAGCGTTTCGGGCTCTGCCCAGGCGAACTTCGCCAGCCCGAAGTCGGCCACCTTCACCTGTCCCTCGGTATCGATCATCACGTTCGAAGGCTTGATGTCGCGGTGAATGACGCCGTGAGCGTGAGCGTAAGCCAGCGCCTCGCAAACCTTCGCGGTGATGGCGAGCGCATTTTCCGGCGCCAACCGGCCTTGCGCGGCGAGCATCCGTTGCACATCGGTGCCGGCGATGAAATCCATGACGAAGTAGAGCATCCCGCCCGCCGTCTCGCCCGCATCATGCACCGCCACGATCCCGGGGTGACTGAGTCGCGCCATGGCCTTGGCCTCTCGCTTGAAGCGCTCGGCGAAATCCCCGCTGCGTTGGTGGATATCGGCGGGCAGGACTTTGATCGCGACCAGCCGGTCCAGGCTTTTCTGCCGGCCCTTATAGACCGCACCCATCCCTCCGCGTCCGGCCATCTCGAGGATCTCAAATTGCGGCAGCCCGCGCTGGAGTTCCTCGACCGTGGGCGGGACCCAACGTCGCAGGTCAGCGCCCGGGGGCTTGGAATCGATCACCGTCAGGGCGAGAAGCTCGCCGGCAGGCAACTCACCGCATTGGGGGCAAGGGGGCGATTTCCGAGTGGTGTCTGGCATGGGTCCGGGTCAGAAGAACAGAGCTCTGGGAGAGAGGCGGAACGCGGCAGGGAAGTCAATGGAGAGTGCCGCTCCGTTTACCTGTTTATATTGCTGGCCGATTCTTGCGCGCAAGCTTGGAACGCGCAGTGACGGAGGGCATGCCGTTCCCGACAGGCCCAAGCCCCCGCCGCGAACGGTCCTTCTGGCGGATGGGCCGGCGCCGTCTTTTCCGGCTCGGCGAGCACCGCTTTCCCCGCCTTCGGCTTGGGAATACCGAAGGTCTTGCCCAGCCAATCAAGAGAGATGATTCCGCCGGCGCCAGCGCCGGCGAGGGTCGAGATCCATTGGGCGCGGGCGGTGAGATTGTCTTCCGTGCGTTCGTGGAAGGTGAGGGTGGGGGCTTCGTCGGTGTCGCCGTAGTTGAGGCGGAGGACGGAGGGGATGAGTTGTTGTTCGATGACTCCGGCGGCGAATTTCGCGGCGGCGTCGATGATGCCCGAGCGGACATCGGCGTGCACCTGGCCGAGGGCGTGGCTGCCG
>NZ_JBDUCX010000017.1:0-41830 GCF_040003245.1 Chthoniobacter sp. | reverse complement strand
CTTGATCCCGGAATCCGGCGCGCCCCCGCGCAACCAGCGGAGCAGGATGGCGTATTCCGGGGAATCGATAGGAAACCGCTGCCCGCCCTCATGGGCCAGCGAAGCCGTCGCCTTGAGCAGGATGAGGCTGTTTTCCGGCTGAATGAGGTTCACCCGCCGCCCCGCCTGGTCGCGGGTCAGCGCCTGCCAATCGAGATCCGGGTCCTGTCCGCGCAGCGAAAGCTTGAACCCACCCTTGCCCGTGGCATTGCCGTGGCATCCGCCGGCATTGCAGCCCGCCTTGGAAATCACCGCCATCACCTCGCGGCGGAAGAGGACGTCGTCTGCCGGAGCCTGAGCCGCCCCCTTCGCCGCAGGAACAGCCGCCGACTGCTTCTGCTCATCCGCGGTCAGCGCCAGGGCGCCGCACGGCCACGCGAAGGCCGCGAAGGCCGCGAAGGCCAGGGCGGGGAGGAAGCTGGGAAGGTGCAGGCGAGGCATGTTCTTCGGGCGGACGGGCAGTCCATAAGAGAACACGCCGGGGCGGGGAACAATAGGGGGATTTTTAGGGGTGGGGCCGGTAGGGGATGGGTGGGGGACGGCGCGCCGCGCCGTCCAGTAGCGGAGCGCCCCAAAACCAACTGTCATGCTGAGCTTGCGAGCCGAGGCTTTGCGAGACTCGCAAGCTCAGCATGACGGCCTTTTTGGGGACGCTCCGCTGCTGGCCAGCCCGCCGCCACCCTCCTCCTTCCGATACCTCGCAGCTTCGCAGCCGCACAGCCGCACAGCGCCTTACCGCGAGCCGCCGCCCAACCAAAGTTGACGACCGAGGAAACGCGACCTGTAATGGTCAGTGATGGCCGAGCTTGATTTACCGTTGAGGGTCGAGAGGAAACCTTTTTGGAGAGCCGCCTGCCGGGTGCTGATCCTCATGCTCGTGCTCGGCGGTTTTCACGAAGAGCTATGGCCCGCGCAGTTTGCGGAGTCCGATGCCATCACGCAGATCAGCGAGGTGCGGCCGGTCGGCAAGAATCAGAGCAGCGATCAGAATCTGGTCGCGATGGGGTTTCATGCCTTGTCGGGGAAGGAGCAGGCGCTCGTTACCGGACTGAAGGCGGCGCAGCCCCTGGATGGCATACCGTGGAATCCGGTGAAGAAGCAGCTTTTGCGGTCGCAGAGCGGCAACTACTATCTGCTCCAGACGGGCGAGGATGGAGAAACATTTGGCATCTCGAAATGTGTGCGGACCGGGAAGCGCTACAGCGTGCCGTGGACGGAACCGGATCCTTACGTGGGTTGTTTTCACGTGGCCGGCGTAGCGTTGCCGGCGGGTGAGGCGAAGAAGGGAAAGGCACCGGTGGCGGCGGGAATGCGCCTGGTGATCAACCGCGATCCGGTCGGCGCGGGCCTGGAGAAATACCGCCGGACGTTCTGCGATTTGCACGATGATTCCCCCGCGATGAAAGATCTCCTCGAGAAGCTGTGGACGGAGCACGGAGAGCGCTACGCGGGACGGGAGGTGAGCTATCATGGGCCGGACCACCCGGCGGTCGTCATCGCCTTTGAGAGCCATGGCCGGCGGTTCGTGTTGCGGTCGTGGCACGCGACTTATCGGCGTAATCCGAAGGCAATTGGGACGGCGGGCGGTATGACTTGGAGGGAAACGGAAGAGGAGAGGCAGAAGCTGTTTGACGAACAGCCGGCGGAATACCGGCAATTTGTGAACGATTTCGACGCGATCCTGAACGCCGCGGAGAAGCTGGGAAAGCCGTTCGATTTGTAGATGGGCGCGGGTGGATGGCCGACGTCTGACCCAGCCGCTCTACTGCAGGCGCGCCAGGGATAGCGCGCTCGCGACGGGGCAGCGGGCGCGCGGGAGCGCGGGAGCGAGTGAGCAAGGCGCTGACCCGTTACGAACGCAAGCGATAGCGGCGGGGCGAGCGCATTAGTGGCTCCATTGGCCCTATTGGCTGCATTGGCTCAGTGGG
This sequence comes from Chthoniobacter sp., assembly GCF_040003245.1. NCBI lineage: Bacteria > Pseudomonadati > Verrucomicrobiota > Spartobacteria > Chthoniobacterales > Chthoniobacteraceae > Chthoniobacter > Chthoniobacter sp. The sequence continues at coordinate 39,863 of NZ_JBDUCX010000017.1, read as the reverse complement.
GCCCATTGGCTCCATTGGCTCCATTGCCAATTTCTTGCTATTCAGGGGGCTAAATCACGCTTTGTTCCAAGCCAGCAACCCTTGGGCAGCCGGCAGGACCTCGTCGAGCACGTCGTCCCCGAGGTCGGCGATGAGGGGCAAGGCAGGCCCGGTCTCGGCGATGCCGGCGAGGGACACCGCATGATGCAGGACGGGGATGGGGCCGTAGGTATTGCGCAGGGTCTCGAGGGAGTTGAAGCGCTCGCGGATGGCGTCGGCCTTCGCCGTATCGCCCGCGCGCAGGGCGTTGAGCATCTCCTGCGAACGCCGCGGCGCCACGCACACGCAGCCGCTGGTGAAAGAGTGGATGCCGAACTTCTGCCAATGGACGATGGCCGGCTGTTCGCCGATGCCGCTGACGATGAGCTTTGGATCGACCGTCTTCACGAGACCGGCGAGGAGATCATCCTGCGCGGGATCGGCGCGGACGACGGCATACTTGATCCACGAGATCGCGCCGGCGGCGACGAGCGCCTTCACCACGTCGAGCGTCACGTAGCCCTGGTCCTTGATGTAGAGGACGATCGGCTTGCCGTACTTCTCCACGAGCTTCATCACCGCGGCCTGCACGCCCTTCGGCGAACTCACCGCGACCGTGGGCAGCAGCATCGCCGTGGGGAACTTCTTCTTCGCGAGGATCGCCGCTTGGTCCATGGCCGTGCCGAAGTAGGGGCCGAAGGCGGGGACGATGAGCGTGTCGGGGCCCGCCGCGGCTTCGAGCTGGTCGAGCACGGCTTCGAATTCGCTGAGGGCGATGTTGTAGAAGTTCGCGTTGCCGCCGTAGAGGAGCGTCGTCACCCCACCGGACTCGATGTGCTTGATGAGCCTGGCGTTCTCGGCGGCATGCGGCCGGAGCTGCGCGTCGCGGCAGAGCGGCGGCACGGAAATGACGGAGGCTTGGAGGTCGGCTGGGGAAATGGGCGTCGTCTTCATCGGAGGTTGCTGCGCAATGTTCCACCCTTTCCCGCGCCTTCCGGCAAGCGGGAACTCTCGCCTTCCAGCGACAGCGGGGAAATAAACGTGGCTGTCGCGGGGATGCAACGCACGGTTGCCGCTGGGTGCGCTTCGCACTAGGATCGAACGCCTGATCCACCGCCGACCGATCTCCACATGAGCGATTCGATAGCCAATCATCCTGCCGCCGAGCCATCGCTCGCCGCGCTCGATGACGCCCCGGCGGCGACCGTGCTGGAGCCGCATCCCATCCCGCCCCGCCCCTGGCATCGCCGCATCCCGCTCGTTTTCAAGCTCACGCTCCTCGTCGGTGTGACGCTGGCTTTCCTGGTGGCCGTGATGGTCGTGGCCAACGGTATCTTCTGGCAGAATGTACTGCGCAAAACGGTGGACAACCACCTGATCTCCGTGGCGTCGAGCCGGCGCGACATGGTGAAGGCCCAGGTGGTGCAGTTGCGACAGCGGTCCGAACTCAATACCGACCGCGGCGAGTTGCGCGGTTTTTTGTATGAGCTGGCCAACGGGGAGGCTTCCCGGGAAAATCGCGAAGGCTCGCAGCAGACCCTCGATCGCATGTTGGTCAAACCCGTCATCGGCGTTTCCCTCGCCGACAGTTCGGGGCGCGTGGTGCTCTCCACCAGCCCGGCGATGGTCGGTCGCGATGTGACCAGCTACGCCTCGTTCAAGGCGGGGTTGTCGGATACCTATTTCGGTATGCCGCAGCGCGACAAGGGTCGTTATGTGGCGATGATCTCCGCCCCCGTCCGGGCACGCACCGCGCCCCACCGTGTCTACGGTGTGCTGCTGGTCATGAACGACATCTCGGAATTGGCCAAGGCTCTGCGCGATCCCACGGGACTCGGCGAAACCGGCGACGCCATCCTGGGACTGCGCGAAGGCCCGCAAATCCGGTTCCTATTTCCACCGCGCAACAGCCCCAAGGTCAGTGCAGTGCCCGTGGATGCCGCCCCCGCGCTGAAGGCGGCCGCGGAAGGTCGCGAAGTACTGATGAAAGTTCCCGACTATCGCGGAGTGCCAGTGGTCGCGGCGGGGCAGCCGATCGGCTATGGCGGGTGGGGATTGGTGGTGAAAATGGATGCCAAGGAAGCCTATCTGCCGATCCTGCGGGTGGTGCAGCTCGAAGTGCTGGCGGGGATCGTCATCATGGCGATGGGCCTCGTCGCGGCGTATGTCCTCGCGCGGCGCTTTACCCGGCCGCTACGCGAGCTCACGCAGGCGGCCTCGCGCATCACCGAGGGCGACTATGAAACGGCGGTCCCGATTAAATCCACCGACGAATTCGGCACCCTCTCGGCCAACTTCAACGAGATGACCACCGCCATTCGCACCCGGCGCGCGGAACGCGACCAGGCGGAGGAGGCCTTGCGGAATGCCGACCGGCGCAAGGACGAATTCCTCGCCATGCTCGGGCATGAACTGCGCAATCCGCTTTCCGCCATCGCCAACGCCGTGCGCTTGTGGAGCGTGGCCGGCGACGATCACGGCGCGACCGAATTGGCGCGCAGTGTCATCGAGCGTCAGACGGGCAATTTGAGCCGCCTCGTGGACGATCTGCTCGACGTCGCCCGCATCACGGCGGGCAAGATCGACCTGCGCAAGCATCCCGTCGACGTCAGCGAAGCAATCCTTCGCGCGGTCGAGGCGGCACGCCCCTTTCTCGATGAGCGCCGGCACGAGCTCTCGCTTGCGCTCGACAGTGACGCCCGGATTTTCGTGAATGCCGACCCGACGCGGCTCGAGCAGATCATCACCAACCTGCTGACCAACGCGATCAAGTACACGCGCAAGGGAGGCGAGCTGCACATCGATGCAAGGCAGGAAGGCCACGAAGCCGTGATCATCGTGAGCGACACCGGCATCGGCATCACCCCGCGGATGTTGCCGCATATCTTCGAGCTCTTCGCGCAGGGCGATCGTTCGCTCGATCGCGCCACCGGTGGCCTTGGCATCGGGCTCAATCTTTGCCGCCAGCTCGTCGAACTGCACGGAGGCACGATTTTTGCATCGAGCGAAGGAGTTGGACGGGGCTCCACATTTACCGTTCGTATGCCCACCATCTCTGTCCCTGAGTCGACCGTGCTTCCCCAATCACCTGCCCATCGCGAATCCACCGGCCGCCAGCGGCGCATCCTACTCGTGGACGACAACCAGGACACCGTGGTCTCGCTCGCACGGCTGCTGAGTTTGCGGGGGCACGAGGTGGCGACCGCTTTCGATGGCGTCGCCGCGTTGAAAATCGCGCAGGAGTTTCAGCCCGATTTCCTGCTGCTCGACATCGGCCTGCCCGGTCTCGACGGCTACGAAGTGGCCCGCCGACTGCGCGCCGGGGGCTTCGCCCGCACGCCGATCGTCGCCATCTCAGGTTACGCGCAGGAAGGGGACCGGATTCGCTCGCGCGAGGCCGGCTTCAATTACCACTTCGCCAAGCCGGTCGATTTCGAGGCCCTTGCGGACCTGATCCTCGAGGATCCGATTACCGGGGATTAGAGCGGTTTCGGGGTTAGTTCGCGCTCACGGCCCCCTTGGAAAAAAACTCGCACCTTAAATCACCTTAACTGGGCTTAAGGCACCTTAAATCGGTTTTGCTTTCTTCGCTCCGGACACCTTGATTTACCTCGGCTGGGGCGCGGGTTTCCCGGCCATGCCGCCAAATTTTTCGGACCTTGATCACCTTGATTTACCTTAAGTCGGCTTGATTGGCACCCGCTTTTCCTGACTTGGGCTGCTTTGGCGGGGCATTGAGCCATTGCGCGAGGCGCTGGCTGCGTTCGCCGGCGGCGAGACGTGCATCGGGTTTCTGTCGGATGGCCGTTGGAAAGTGGGCGATCTTGCCATGGCGGGCGGAGTGAGAGCGGTGCCAAAAGTCATTGCCGGATCGGAATCGTTTGGACGCCGGAGGCGTTACGGAAATTAGCCGGTCGGCGTCAGCCACCGGAACAGAAACCGCCACGGCTTCGCCCCAGCGGGGCGGCAGAGTTCCGTTGCCCCGCCGGGGCAGATACTGATGGAAAATCGTTTCCGGTGGCGGACGCCGACCGGCTAATCTCCAGGGGCCCTCTGGGCCCGTGCTCCGGCAGCTATTTTTGGCAGCCGCTCTAAATTCGTCGGTATTCATGCACAGAAGTGTCGCATGACTCGAAGAAAAATGTGCATCGCTCCATTGGCTCTATTGGCTCCATTGCGGAAAATTTCACAAGGTGCCCGCAAAACTGTCAGCGCGTGACGCGTGCTAGTGAATCGCCGGCTCTGGCGTGGGCTGGCCGTTCGCGTGGAGAAAGCGAAAGTCGCAGCCTTCATTGGCCTGCGTGACCTCATTGAGGAAGAGCGCGCCGTAACCGCGTTCGTAATGCCGCGGCGCGGGTTTCCATTCCGCGCGGCGGCGGGCGAGTTCGTCGTCGGAGACTTCGAGCGTGAGCGTGCGCGCGGGTACATCGAGCGCGATGATGTCTCCATCCTGCACCAGCGCGAGCGGGCCGCCGACCGCTGCTTCCGGCGCGACGTGCAGAATGCACGCCCCGTAACTCGTGCCGCTCATGCGCGCATCCGAGAGGCGCAACAGGTCGCGCACTCCAGCTTCGAGCAGGCGCTTCGGCAGCGGCAGCATGCCCCACTCCGGCATGCCCGGCGCGCCGATCGGACCAGCGCCTTGCAAGACCATCACGCTGTCCGCGGTGATCGGCAGGGTGGGATCGTCGAGCCGCTTGGCGAGGTCGGGATAGTTTTTAAAGACCACGGCCGGGCCGCGATGCTGTAGAAAACGCGGCTCCATCGCGCTGTGCTTGATGACCGCGCCGTCCGGGCAAAGATTGCCGTGCAGCACCGCGGTGCCGCCTTCCGGGGAGAGCGGGTTTTCGCGCGAGCGAATGACCTCGGCGTTCCAGATCTTCGCGTCGGCCACATTCTCGCGCAGCGTCTTGCCATTCACCGTGAGGCAATCGCCATCGAGCAAATCGACCACCTGTGCCAGTGTCGCGGGGAGGCCGCCGGCGAAATAGAAATCTTCCATCAGGAAACGTCCCGCGGGCCGCAGGTCGGCCAGGCGCGGCGTCGTGCGCGAGATCGTGTCGAAATCCTCCAGCGGCAGCTTCACCCCCGCGCGGCCTGCCATCGCAATGAGGTGGACGATGGCATTCGTCGAGCCGCCCACCGCCATGTCGGCGACGATGGCATTGCGAAAAGCGGACTTCCCGAGGAAGAGCGAAGGATTCAGGTCGGTCCACGCGTTCTCCACCGCCTGTCGTCCCGTCTCCGCCGCCATGCGCCAGTGCCGCGCATCGCTCGCGGGAATGGAGGACGCGCCCGGCAGCGTGAGCCCGAGTGTCTCGGTGATCGCCGTCATCGTGCTGGCCGTGCCCATCGTCATGCAATGGCCGTGCGAACGCGCGATGCCGTCCTCGATTTCGCACCAATCCTCCTGGGTGATTTTCCCCGCGCGCAACTCTGCCCAATACTTCCACGCGTCCGTGCCCGAGCCGAGCGTCTGGTCGCGCCATTGCCCGCGCAACATCGGCCCGCCGGGCACGAAGAGGAACGGCAGCGCGGCCGAGAGCGCGCCCATGATCAGCGCCGGCGTCGTCTTGTCGCACGCGCCGAGCAGCACCGCGCTATCGATGGGATGGCTGCGCAATACCTCCTCCGTCTCCATCGCGAGCAGGTTGCGATAGAGCATCGTCGTCGGCTTCATGAAATTCTCCGCCAGCGACAGCACGGGAATTTCGATCGGCATACCGCCCGCCTGGAGCACGCCCTTCTTCACGTTTTCCGCCAGGATCTTGAAGTGCAGATGGCAGGGATTGATCTCGCTCCAGGTATTGAGGATCGCGACCACCGGCTTGCCCACCCAATCCTCCGGCCCCAGCCCCATCTGCTTTAAACGCGAACGCTGGCCGAAGGTGCGCAAATCATTCGGGCCAAACCAGCGGAAGCTGCGGAGTTGTTCGGGAGTGCGGCGGGTGGTCATGAGGAAAGGGAGGTGTTTATAGGCGGGGCGGGAGCGTGGCGCAATTCAGCGCTGACACCAAGCGGGCTTTGGTTCAGCTTCGCATGGTCGACGTCTCCGAATATCGAAGGCGCGTCCAGGCCAGGTAATCGGCGGCTTTCCAAACAGCGCCGGAACGCGTATTTCAAGTCCTCATGAACTTTCCGTTTCATGGTCCGCCGCCGTTCGGTCCCGGGAATCCGCAACAGCCGCCGCAACCGATGCCCGTGTCCATGCCCTATCCCGGCCAGGCTGGAGGACCGGGCGCTATTCAACGAACTGCCGGGCGCTTCTTCCGCTTCGCCCTGCCGGCGGGCTGGCAGGTGCAGGAGAACTCCAACATGCTGTGTCTCACTTCGCCGGACCAGCGTGCAGCCATCATGACCGTGGGTCTCGTAGGCATGATGCAAGCCTTCTCCCCGGATCAGTTCGTCCACTACGCGATGCACATGCAGCAAATGCAGGTCACCGGTTTTCTCAATGGCCGCCCGATGCAGCCGCCGCCGGGGGGCACGAGCGCCGGCATGTTTGAAATCACCTACACGGTCAACGGCATCCCCTGTCACGGCGTGGCTTTGAGCAACGTCACGCTCGGCTACGGGCAGTGCAATGCCTCGATGACTCTCGCGGGCGCGCGCGCCGAAGCGTGGCCGCAATTCAGCGGATGGCTGCCGCAACTCGCCACCGAGGTGGGCCCGGCGGGTTCACAGACTTTCATGGCCGGTCAGGTCGCCGCGGATAATCTTCGCAACTCCGTCGAGCTCGGCCAGCATTTCCGCGCGGTGAACGACTACACCCAGGACCAATGGCAGCAGGTGACGAATGATCGCTGGGCCTCGGACGAGCGGCGCAATTTTGAATTCCGCGAAAACCTCGGCGCGGTGCACACCTACACGAATCCCTACGACAACGGACGCCCCATCGAGCTTTCCACGCAGTACCGTTTTTACTGGGTGAATCGCCGCGGACAAATCGTCGGCTCGGATGATCCGAGCTACGACCCCCGTGTCGGGTCGACGGACGAATGGTCCGAGATGCCCCGCTATCGAGCGTAGCATCGCATTTATTCATCGCCCATACTCGCTCCCCCTTATGAATCGCCGTCATTTCCTCCAGCTCAGTTTCGTCGCCGCCCTTCGCGCCTCCGTCCACGCCGCGGACAAACGCCCCGCGCGCATCCTCCTCCGCTCCGGTTGGCAGACGGTGAACATCGGCGACATCGGCCACACGCCCGGCATCCTGCACCTGCTCGAGCAATACCTGCCCGACGCGGAAGTGCGCCTCTGGCCCAGTAATATCGGCGACGGCGTCGAGGAATTGCTGCGCCGCCGTTTCCCCAAGCTCATCGTCGTCAAGGCGCCGGAGGAAATTAAGACCGCCTTCACGGAGTGCGATTTTTTCCTGCACGGCTCGGGCTCCGGCTTCGTCGCGCAGAAGCACCTCGGTCAGTGGGTTGCCGAAACGGGCAAGCCGTATGGCATCTACGGCATTAGCCTCACCACCGTGCCCAGCCCCGAGAGCCGCAAGCTCATCGATGGTGCCCGCTTCACCTATTTCCGCGATGGCCATTCCCTCGAGTGGGCCAAGCAGGAAGGCCTCAAGTGCCCGATCATGGAGTACGGGCCGGATGGCGCCTTCGCCGTGGACTTGCGAAACGACGCTGCCGCCACCGCCTTCCTCAGCGCCAATGGACTCGAGGAAGGAAAATTTATCTGCGTCATTCCCCGACTCCGCTTCACGCCCTACTGGAAAATCCACGGGAAGCCGATGAAGCCCGAGGACGAGGTCAAAAACAAACGCAACGAGGAGATGAAGGAGCACGACCACGCTCCGCTGCGGGCCGCCATCGCGGCCGTGGTGCGCGAAACCAGCATGAAAGTGCTCGTCTGTCCCGAGGACCAAAGCCAGATGGAAATCGGCAAGGTCATGCTTGTGGATCCATTGCCCGAGGACGTGAAATCGCGCGTCGTCTGGCGCAAGGATTACTGGCTCACCGATGAAGCGCTGAGCACCTACGTCCGCTCCGCCGGTCTCTTCGGCCTGGAAATGCACAGCCCGATCATGTGCATCGGCAACGGCATTCCCGCCATCGTCTGCCGCTTCGTCGACCAGACCTTCAAGGGCCTCATGTGGCGCGACATCGGGCTCGGCGACTGGCTCTTCGACATGGACGTGCCAGAGGAAGTCGCGCGCCTCGTGCCCACTGTCGTGGCCATGGCCAAGGATCCCGCCGCCGCCAAGGCCAAAGCCGCGAAGGCGCTGGAATTCGTCCATCAACGCCAGCGGGAAACCATGGGCGTTTTGAAGGCCGCGCTGGCCTAGCGGCTGTAACACACACGGAGCCGATCCCGGGCAATGCCGTGGGGCCACTCCCTGACGGAGAGCCGATTCAGGAGTGTCATGAAAATCGGAAACCCTATTAAAGAGCGCGTGAAAGTCAGCGAGCGCCGTGGTCGATTCGTTGTGTCGGGCGATGGTTTGGAAATCATCACCCCCACCCTACGCTCGGCCCGCCGTCTTGGCGTGGCGTTGCGCCGGGCGATGGACGAGAAAGTCACCACCCTCGGCTAAAGCTTTCGGTCGATTGTAGTGTCGCTTTTCCTCACGCGATACCCGGCCTCGGAAAAAGTCGTGATCGATCCCAACGAGCTCAAGCCGAAAGGTCAGGTGGCGATGGATTGGTACGTGCCTTCTCCGGACGGGAAGTTCGTGGCCGTGAGCCTCTCGGAGAATGGCAGCGAAGATGGCGCGCTTTATTTCTACGACACCGAGACCGGCAAGGCGCTGCCCGATAAGATCCCGCACGTGCAGTATCCCACCGCCGGCGGCCACGTCGCGTGGGCGCCCGATGGAAAGTCGGTTTACTACACGCGCTTTCCGCGCGCCGGGGAAAAACCCGAGGCCGATCTCAATTTCTATCAGCAGCTCTACGTGCACCGGCTCGGCACTCCGGAGAGCACCGACCAGTATTCCATCGGAAAAGATTTTCCCCGTATCGCGGAGATCGAGCTCGAGACTTCGCGCGACGGCCGCTGGCTGCTCGCGACCGTGGCGAATGGCGACGGCGGCGAATTCGCCCATTATGTGCGCGATCTACGCGATGCCAACCGTGCGATCTGGCGCCAGGTGACTCATTTCGAAGATGGCATCAAGCAGGCGGCGGTGGCTTGCGACAACGCGACGCTCTACCTGCGCTCGGTGAAGGAGGCACCTCGCGGAAAAATCCTGCGCCTGCCGCTGGAGGGTGCCGCGACCTTAAAAGACGCGAAGATCGTCGTGCCCGAGAGCGATGCCGTGATCGAGAATTTCGCACTCACCGCTTCGTGGCTCTACGTCTCCGATCTGGTCGGGGGTCCCTCCCGTCTGCGGCGTTTCGATCTCGCGGGCCAAAATGGCGTCGAGCTTCCCATCCCCGCCAACTCCGGTGTGGACGCCGTCCTGCCGCTGGAAGATCGCCCCGATGACGACCGCATCCTTCTCCTGAAGACGAGCTACGTCGAGCCGAGCGCGTGGTATTTGTACGATCCCGCGCCAGGCGTGAGCGGGGCCATCACCAAGACCGCGCTGGCCAGGACTTCTCCGGTGGATTTCAGCGACATCGAGGCGGTGCGCGAGTTTGCCGTTTCCAAGGACGGCACGAAAGTCCCCGTCAATATCCTGCGCTGCAAAGGCATCAAGCTCGATGGCACCAACCCCACGCTCCTCACCGCCTACGGCGGCTATGGCATCAGCCTGCGGCCCGAATTCAGCTACACCGATCGCATTTGGTTCGACCGTGGCGGTGTCATGGCTGTGGCCAACATTCGCGGGGGCGGCGAGTACGGCGAGGAGTGGCACACCGGGGGGAATCTCACTCGCAAGCAGAATGTCTTCGACGATTTCGCAGCCTGCGCGCGGCATCTCATTGAGCGCGGCTACACCCAACCCGCGCGACTTGCCGTGGAGGGCGGCAGCAATGGCGGTCTGCTCATGGGCGCATTCCTCACGCAGCATCCCGACCTCGCTCGCGCCGTCGTCTCGCACGTGGGCATCTACGACATGCTGCGCGTCGAGCTCGACCCCAATGGCGCCTTCAACGTCACCGAATTCGGCACGGTGAAAGATCCCGCGCAATTCCAGGCGCTCTACGCCTATTCGCCATATCACCACGTCGTCGACGGCACGAAGTATCCCGCCGTCTTTTTCCTCGCTGGTGAAACCGATGGTCGCGTGAACCCTGCCAACTCACGCAAGATGACCGCCCGTCTCCAGGCCGCCACCAGCTCCGGACTCCCGATTCTGGTCCGCCTCAGCAGCGATTCCGGCCATGGCATGGGCACCGCGCTCACCGAGCGCATTGCCCAGCAGTCCGACGTCTTCGCCTTCCTCTTCGATCAACTCGGCGTCAAAGCCGCGCCCCATCCCTGACCCGTTTTGTCAGCCGTTGCGCGAGGCAATTTCCCCGTCCGTCGCCAGGCGGATGCCTTCGCTGCGCAACCGCTCGCGGCGATTGTGCTCGAAGAGCCCGGTGATGAGAAGACCGTTGGGCAGCGTGCCGACTGATTCCACGGTAAAGAAATGCCGGCTTTCCAGCGCCTGCCCTTCCTTCGCGCAGACCACCATCACGCGCCCACGATGATCCCGGTAGTAGTCTTTGGCGGTGCGGGTTTCAGCTAATACACTTTCCGGGGTGGTTTCCACATCCTCCCATTACGCCAGCCTGCGGAAAGCACAATGGCTAATGCCGAATCAATTCGGCGCCCGCGACCCGCGAGAGGCGGCTAAATGACGTGCAGAAGATAGAGGACGAGCAGGATCACAAGGATCGTGCCCAAGCCGCCACTCGGCCCATAGCCCCATCGTGAACTGTGCGGCCAGGTGGGCAGGGTGCCGATGAGCATAAGGATCAGGATGATGAAGATGATAGTAATCACGCTCCATGAATCGGCGCAGCCCTGCGCCCCACGTGCAACTATCTGCCAAACTCATTACCCTGCCGCCCGCCTGTCTGTGCTGATTCCCGCGCCTCAGCGTCGATTGAGTTTCGACAACAGGCGCAGAATCTCCATGTAGAGCCAGATCAGCGTCACCATCAGCCCAAACGCGCCGTACCACTCGAGATACTTCGGTGCGCCTTGCTGGGCGCCGCTCTCGATGAAATCAAAATCGATCACGAGATTGAGCGCGGCGATGATGACCACCGCGACGCTGAAAAGAATGCCGACGGGACCGGCACCGAAGATCAGCGGAATCTGAATATGGAAGAGGCCGAGGACCATTGAAACGAGATAGAGGATGGCAATACCGCCGGTGGCCGCGAAGATGCCGCGCCGGAAGCCGCTACTCGCCCGGATGAGTCCCATGGTATATGCCGCCAGCAGCGCCGCGAGCGTTCCAAAAGTGAGCATCACCGCCTGGATCACGATACCGGGAAACTGCTTTTCGAACAGTGAGGAAATGCCGCCGATGAAGAGCCCTTCGAACACCGCGTAAACCGGCGCGGTCACCCCGGCCCATTCCTTCTTGAAGATGGTGATCATCGCCATGATGAGCCCGCCGATCGCGCCGCCCATGAGCCACAAATTGGCGAACGCTGTCTCGCCCTTCCAAAACAACTGCCACGTGTAGGCCGCGGCGACGGTGGTGAGCAGCAGGAGGATCGCCGTTTTGTTCACCGTGCCCTGCACGGTCATGGCCTCGCCGGGCATGACGCGGCCTGCTTCGGTGAATGTCTTCGGCGAGAGAGTCGGGTTGCCAGTCATGGTAATAGAGTATGTGCGCCGAATGTAGCGCGTCCGTCCGCGAAGGCGAGGCTCACCTTCGCAGCGTCTATTTCGTTTCGGGCTCGGGATAGAGATTCAACGCCAGGTGACGGAAATCGCGGACGCGATGAAACGTGCAATTGTCCGCGTCGTGCTGGTTCGGCGCGTTGACGCTGGAGCGCGCGATGATCGCCAGGTCGTCGCCGTCCACCACCGGCCGCGCGTACATGAACGACTGCGAAAGTTTCGCTGCCTGCGCGACGCAGCCGGCCGGAAACCAGTTCATCGCATCCACGCTGTAGGACAGCATGAGGAAACGGCGGTCGCTGGCCGCTGCCTTGAAATGGCCGCTCTCGATGGCCTGCTTCTCGAAATCGAAGGCGCCCTGGTTGTCCGCCGAGAGATTCGACGTGGCCCAAAACAGCTTCGAGGGTTCGTCGCGGAGAACACAGAACTTGAGATGCCCGCCGGGCATGCCCGTGTATTGGGTAAACTTCAGGTCCAGCTTCGTGCCATCGTCGGCCGCATCGAGCACCGCGCAGAGGTTCGAGGTCGTCGGGCGCTTGATCTTTACCGCCGCGAGCACGCGCAGGCGGCCGTTCACGTCGATCAAGTTGGGCTCGAGATATTGGCTGGGCTGTGCGGCAAATTTCGGATTCCAGAGTTGCTCCGGCGCGCCGGGAAATGTCACGGCGTCGGAAATGCGCCACGCGTGCGGATCCATCGGATCGCCCGAGAGATCGCCGGCGACGAGGCGTGGGCCGCGATTCATCCCGTAGCTCATGTCGTCGATCGCCCAGTAGATGTGGTGGTCGCGCTGCACCATGCCGGTGTGGCAGTTCCAGTAGTTGCCCTTGAAAAGCGTCACCGGCTCCGACCACGTCTTGCCGCCGTCGCTGCTGCGGAGGAGAATGAGGTTCTCGTTGCGCGCTTTTCCCGCCCCGGCTTTGTTCGCGAAGAGGTAGAGCGTGCCGCGATCCACCCACGGCGCGGCCGAGTAGTATGGCAAATCCGCCAGCGACTGCCACGTTTTGCCGCCATCACCGCTGCGGAAAATGTGCACGACGCTGTGCGCGGCGCGGCGCTCCTGGCTCCACTGTTCCCGCGGCACGACCGGCACCACGGCGACGAATGTCCCATCGTCCAGGCGCACCAGTCCCGGCCCTTCGACGTAATACTCCGGATCGGGATTGTGATAGATGACCGTGTAATCCTGCGCCAATGGAACAGCCGCGATCCCGGCGGATAGCGAACCGATGAGCAGGAGGACACCAAGAGCAAATCGAAGAAGCGGGAGAAGGAGCATGGCGCGAAGAAACCCCGGTGATTCTGGAAAGTTGGCCGGCGGGCGCGATTACCGCATCGGCCACAGCCAGGAGACGATCATCGTAATCACGAGACCAGCCACGCCTTGCAGGGACATCATCGGCGAGACAGTGCGCAAGGTTTGGTCTTCGCGCAACCCGCTCAGGCGCGAAATGATCCAGAAGCCACCGTCGTTCATCCACGGAAATGGCTTTGAGCCGCAGCCGATCGCGATCGCGAAATACACCGGATGCACGTGTGCCGAGCCGTTGTCGATGAAGGCCTTCGCAATTGGCGCCGAGGTGATCATTGCGACCGTCGCCGAGCCTTGCGCGGTGCGGACGAGCGTGGTGATGAGGAACAGCGCGGGCAGCGCAAAGGTTTGCATGCCTGCGAGCATCGAGCCGAGCACTTCGGAGATGCCCGTTTGCCGCAGCACGCCGCCGAACGCTCCGCCCGCGCAGATGATGAGCAGCACCGTCGCACCACCGGTCAGGGCGTGGCCCACCGCCTTGTTGGTCGCCGCGCGATCGCGCTTCCAGGCGAGCAGTAGCAGCGCGCAGCACGCGCCGAGGGTCAGCGCCATTTCCTTTTCGCCGAGGACGCGGACCACGGCGGCGAACACGCCCGGCGCGGGCTTCGGCGAATTGACCCACGCGGAGAGCGCGATGAGGAAAACGGGCAGCGTGACCGGGATGAGCGACAGCGCCAGCGGCGGCAGTGTGCGGTGCAAGGCGCTCTCCACGGCCGCCGCATCTTCCGGAGGCACTTCGAGTGTGTGCCGGCGATTCGACCACATCGCGAAAGCACAGCCGAAGAGCGCCGCGCCAAAGCCGATCAGGCACCCCATGCCCATCATCTGGGGCAGGGGCACGCCGAGTTCCTGCGCGACGAAGAGCGGTCCCGCGCTCGGCGGCACGAGTGAATGCGTGATCGTTCCGCCCGCCACCGTGCACATCACCAGCAGCAGGTAATTCTTTTTCGTCTCGCGCGCCACGGCCTTGGTCAGCGGCGAGAGCAGGTAAAAGGTCGTTTCAAAAAAGACCGGGATCGTCAGGAAAAATGACGTCAGGAAAAACGCCCAGTGCGCCCGCGCCGCCCCGAGGGCGCGGAGCAAGGCGGTGGCGATCGCTTCCGCGCCACCGGAATGCAGCATCGCCTCGCCGAGAATCGAAGCCATCGCGATTAGCAGGCCAAAGGTCGCGCAAGTGCGGCCAAACTCCTCGGCCACGCGCGCCGTCGCCGCTTTGTCGGGAAACTTCTTCGCCACTTCCGCGGACCACTCGGTCTTTTTCACGCGGGTCGCCGCGTAAGTTTGCAAGGCCGGCTGCGGCGTGAGCAACGCCACGGCGAAGGCCCCCAGCACCAAGGCCAGGAACGCATGCAAGCGCAGCGTGAGGATGCCGCCGACCACGATGGTGATGCCGATCAACAGCAGGACCAGCGGACTCATGCGCGATGGGAGGACTCGGGGGCAAACACGCCGCCAAAACAAGCGGAAGGCGCCGGGCTTGGGAATAAGAAAGAGCGCCGCTTCGCTAATCGTCGGCGGGGTGGTTCACCGCGGAGGCGCAGAGGTGCGGAGAGTTGAAGATGCATCGTCTTTCTGCCAACTCCGCGTCTCGGCGGTTCATTGATTCGGCGAATTTTTGGCAACATCCCGAAGGTGAATCGGTTATACAAAGTTCACCCCTCATGAAGTTTTCTCCTGTCATCTTCTCCGTCATCGCACTCGGCCTCGCCTCCTTCGCGCAAGCCGCCGGCAAGCCCAATATCATCATCCTCTACGCCGACGACCTCGGTTACGGCGACGTCGGCTGCTACGGCGCGACCACCGTGCACACGCCGCATATCGACCGCCTTGCCCGCGAGGGCCTGCGCTTCACCGATGGCCACGCCGCCGCCGCGACGTGCACCCCGTCCCGCTACGCCTTGCTCACCGGCGAATATGCCTGGCGCAAACCCGGCACCGGTGTGTTGCCCGGCGACGCCGCGCTCATCATCGATCCCCAGCGCACCACGCTCCCGTCCATGTTGCAAAAGGCGGGCTACGCCACGTGCGCGATCGGCAAGTGGCACCTTGGCCTCGGCGACAAAGGGGGGCTTGATTGGAACGGCGACATCAAGCCCGGTCCGAAGGAGATCGGGTTCGATTACTCGTTCATCATGCCCGCCACCGGGGATCGCGTGCCCTGCGTCTACCTCGAGAACGGCCGCGTCGCGAATCTCGACCCGAAAGACCCCATCCAGGTCAATTACCAGCACAAGATCGGCGACGAACCCACCGGCAAGGAGAACCCCGAACTGCTCAAGATGCTCTACAGCCACGGCCACGACATGACCATTGTGAATGGCATCTCGCGCATTGGCTGGATGACCGGTGGCAAAGCCGCGCGTTGGAACGACGAAACCCTCGCCGACACGCTGGCGAAGAAAGCGATCGGCTTCATCGAGCAACACAAGGACCAGCCTTTCTTCCTCTATTTCGCCGCGCACGACATCCACGTGCCGCGGGTACCAAATCCGCGTTTTGCGGGGAAGACGCCACTCGGCCCACGCGGCGACGTGATCGACCAGGTGGACGATACCTTCGGCCAGGTGCTCGCCGCGCTCGACAGGCTCAAGCTGGCGGATAACACCATCGTGATTCTCTCCAGCGACAACGGCCCGGTGATCGACGACGGCTACAAGGACCAGGCGGTCGAAAAGCTCGATGGACACAAGCCGGCCGGCCCCTTGCGCGGCGGAAAGTACACCGCTTGGGAAGGCGGTACGCGCGAACCGTTCATCGTGCGCTGGCCGGGCCACGTGAAGCCGGGCGTCTCCGACGCGCTCGTCTGCCAGGTTGATTTCCTCGCTTCCTTCGCCGCGCTGACGAATCAATCGCTCCCCGCCGACGCCGCGCCGGATAGCTTCAACGTCATGCCCGCCCTGCTCGGCGAATCGAAAACCGGCCGCGATGTGCTTATCGAGCAAGGCGGCCCGATGGCCGTGCGCCAGGGCCTGTGGAAGCTCATCATCGCGCAAAAAGCACCGCCGAAAAAAGTGACGCTCGAAGACAACGACCGCCCAGTGCGCGACACCGGCGCCGGTGGCAGCCTGCAACTTTTCAACCTGGCCGAAGACCTCGCCGAGACGAAGAACGTGGCCGACCAACAAGCGGAAAAGGTGAAAGAACTCAGCGACCTCCTCACCAAAGCCCGCGCCGACGGTCGCACGCGTTAAACGCGCGGCACGGAATTCGGTGCAAACCGATTTGGTGGAAGCCCGCCAGCATGGTAGGGTTCCCGTGCGATGAAATGCCGTTGGTTACTTTCGGCAGTCTTGTTGGTCTTCCTGCTGGCAACGGTGGTGCGGGGCGAGAGTGTGGGCTTGATTCGCGTCGATGGCGCCATCGGGCCGGCCACGGCGGACTACATCACACGCGGTATTCGCGAGGCGGATCGGCAACACGCCCAGTGTCTCATCATCCAGCTCGACACACCGGGCGGCTTGCTCGAATCGACCAAGACGATCGTCCAGCAATTGCTCGCCTCGCCCGTGCCCACCGTCGTCTACGTCGCGCCCTCTGGGGCGACCGCCGCCAGCGCCGGATGCTTCATCACGCTCGCGTCGGACATTGCGGCGATGGCTCCCACCACGACGATCGGCGCGGCCCATCCGGTGGAACTGGGCGGCGGCGGCGCGACCGAGTCGAAGCCGGACGACACGATGAAGCAGAAGCTGGAGAATTACGCGGTGAGCTACATCGAAACCATCGCCACCAAGCGCCAGCGCAACGTCGAGTGGGCCAAATCATCGGTCAAAGACAGCGCGTCGATCACCGCCGAAAAGGCGCTCGGGTTGAAGGTGATCGAGCTCGTTGCGAAGGACGTGGACGATCTGCTTCGTCAGTTGGATGGACGCGAAATCAACGGTCGCCAACTGCACACCGCCGGAGCCAGCGTCGTTGAGATCAACATGTCGGCGTCCGAGTATCTGTTTCAAAAACTCTGGCGGCCCGAGGTCATGTTCCTTCTCATGCTCATCGCCATGTACGGGATCATCGGTGAACTCAGCAACCCCGGCGTGATCCTGCCGGGCGTCCTGGGCGCCATCGCCCTCGTCCTGGCGCTCTACATGTCGGCCATCCTGCCGGTGAACACCGCCGGCGTGGCCCTCGTGGTGCTCGCCATGGGCTTGTTTGCCATCGATGTTTTTGCTCCCACCCACGGCGTGCTCACCTTCGGCGGCATCGTCGCGTTCTTCATTGGTTCTCTCATGCTCTTCGACCAAAACGAACCCGCCTTTCGCTTGTCGCTCGGTTACATCGTCCCGGGCACTTTGGTCACCGCCGGCTTCTTCCTGTTCGTCGTGGGCCAGGGGCTGCGGGCGCAGTATCTGCCGGCGCGCGTCGGGCGGGAAAGCATGCCGGGCCGGACCGCGCAGGCGATCACTCCGATCGACGCGCAGGGCGGCAAAGTATTTTTCGACGGTGAATACTGGAAAGCTGTGAGCGAGGTGCCCATCGGACAGGGAGAATGGGTGGAGATCATCGCCATCGAGGGACTCACCGTGCAGGTCAAACATTCGGAAATGCAGCCAACGCACTCACCAACCCCGTAACCAATGCACCACCATGCCTCTCATTGAAGGATTCTTTCGACTTTTCTCCTGGGCGATCCCCATCTTCGTTCTCGCCGCGTTCTTCCTACCCCAGATGGTGCGCATCCTCCGCGAATACGAGCGCGGCATCGTGTTCCGCCTGGGGAAATCGCTCGGCGCGAAAGGGCCGGGGCTCATCCTGCTCATCCCCCTCGTCGACCGCATCGTGAAAGTCGATTTGCGCGTCGTCACCATCAACGTGCCCCAGCAGGAAATGATGACTCGCGACAATGTCCCCGTCACCGTCGACGCCGTGGTCTATTTCCGCGTGGTCGATCCGGAAGCGGCGATCATCAAGGTCGAAGACTTCCTGAAAGCGACTTCGCTCATCGCGCAAACGACGCTCCGCAGCGTGATCGGGCAGGCGGAACTGGACGAACTGCTCGCCCAGCGCGAACGAATCAATCAAAACCTCCAGGAAATCATCGATCGCCAAACCGAGCCATGGGGCGTGAAGGTCACCGCCGTCGAGGTCAAGGATGTCGTGCTCCCCGACTCGATGAAACGATCCATGGCGGGCCAGGCGGAGAGTGAGCGCGAGCGCCGTTCCAAGATCATCAACGCCGAGGGTGAATTCCAGGCGGCGGAAAAACTGGTGCAGGCGGGTCGCCTCATGGCGGGCGAACCCATCGCCTTGCAACTGCGCTTCCTCCAGACCATGCGGGAAATCTCCAGCGAGCAGAGCACCACCACATTCCTTCCCATCCCGATGGACCTGTTCTCGCCGTTCATGAAGCAAGTCGCGGAGAGCGCGGCGAAAAAAGAGCCCGCCTGAGATTGGAAGTGCGGACTTCTTTCCGTAGGAAGTAGACGGACCATGCCCGACTTCGAAGTCCGCCCCATCACCGCCGAGGAAACGCTCTCGCTGCGCCACGCCATTCTGCGCGCCGGCTTGCCGCGCGAGATGGCGATCTTTCCCGGCGACGAAGCGGAATCATCGCGGCACTTCGGCGCATTTCTCGATGGAAAGCTCGTCGGCGTCGCCACCATCCATTTTGCGTCCCTGCTCGATCGCCCCGATTTCGATCCGGCCTACCAGGTGCGCGGCATGGCGACCACGCCGGAAGTGCGCGGCCAGGGCGCGGGCCATGCGCTCGTCGAGGCCTGCATGGAAGCGGCACGTGCCGCCGGTGCGCATTGGATCTGGTGCAACGCCCGCACTCCCGCCGTCGGCTTTTACACCCAGCACGGCTTCAAGCCCACCACGGGAGTTTTCGATATCCCCACCGCCGGACCACACATGCGCATGTTCCGTCCGCTATGAATGCGCGCTCGCCTGCACCGTCAGCGCCATCCGCGAAGCCCGCAGACACGCGGCCGAGCTGAAGCCGGTCTCCGGGACCTGTCCGCGCAGTTCCTGGAGATAATCCTCGAGATACCCCCGCGTACGCGGCTGGCCGGTCGGCACCGATTCGGGGGAAGCGCTCCCGTCCTTGATCACCGAGATCTCCTTCGCAAAAAGATGCGTCTCCGCCAGCCCCCGTGTGCCGTGGACGAGGATGTGCCAGTAGTGCGGAAGCTGGTAGCCGAGCGTGTCCGGCGCGAGATACGAAAAGTCCGCGAGCACCCCGGCGCCATTGTCGAGCGTGGCGAGGAATTGCGCGCAGTCGTGAAAGTGCGGGAACTCACGCGCCTTGGCATTCCAACTCCGCGCCGCGCGAAACTCACCCCACTGGAGGCCCGTCATCCATGGGATGAAATCAAACGCGTGGATGGCGATATCATTGATCGTGCCGCCGTGCTTGCCTTCCTCGAAGTACCAGCCGGGCCGCGTGCCGAGGAGCAGCGGGTGCTGCCCATCGATATGAATACTGGCCACCTCGCCGATCTCGCAGCTCAAGATGATCTCCCGCAGCTTCCGCCACGCGGCGTAATCGCGGCTGTCGAGCTGCAGGCCCACGATCAGCCCGCGCTGGGCCGCGAGCCGCTCGATTTCCTCCTGCTCCGCAAGCGAAGTGCAAAGCGGCTTGTCGCTGAGCACGTGCCGGCCGGCGCGCAGCGCCGCGATGACCAGTTCGCCGCGCTTCGCATAATAGTCGCCGATGGCGATGACGTCGCACTCCACGTCGCGCAGCATCGTGGCAAAATCCGTGTGCGTGATCTGCACGCGGCCCTTCTCGGCGAGCGCCTCGCGCGTCGCGGCATCCTCTTCGCAGCAAGCGACCACTTCCGTGTCCTCCCGTTCCTCCACGCCGGTGAGCAGGTCGATGATGTGGCCGTGGCGGAAACCGGCAAAAGCGAAGCGTGTTTTCATTCGGTGAGATGGGAGGCGGAAGCGGGATCGAGGTGCAGCATGGCGTGCGGATGCCGCCGCAGGATGGAGGCCGGGCATTCCTTGGTGATCGGACCGAGGAGCGTGTCGTGCACCGCGTTGGCCTTGCGCTCACCGGGAGCGCAACAGCACACCTGCGTCGCGCTCACCAGCGCGGGAATGGTGAGCGTGAGTGCGCGCGTGGGCACGGCCTCGAAATTCGGAAAGCAGCCATCGTTCACCTGCTGGTGGCGGCACGCCTCGTCGAGCTCCACGATCTTGACCAGCCGTGGATCGTTGAAATCCGCGACCGGCGGATCGTTAAACGCGAGATGCCCATTCTCGCCGATACCCATGCAGACGAGATCGATGTGCTTTTCCGAAAGCAGATGACTGTAGCGGGCGATTTCCCGCATCGAATCATCTTCCGCCTGGATGAGATGCACGGCCTTCGGCGCATCGATGTGCGCGAGCAGATTCGTGCGCAGGAAATGGCGAAAGCTCCGCGGATTGTTGGCGCGCAGGCCCACATATTCATCCATGTGAAAGACGACGAGTTTTCCCCACGCGATCGGGCGGCGCACCAGCGCGGCGAGGAATTCATTCTGCGAAGGCGCGCAGGCGAAGATGACACGGGCCTCGCCGCGTGCCGCGATAGCGGAGCCGATCGCCTCCTCCGCGAGCGAGGCCGCCGCCTCGCCGAGTTCTTCCCGCGTGGGGTAGGTGCGGACTTCGAGAGAATCGTATGTGATGGTTTTCATGGGAAATTTATCCAAACTGAGGGACGGTCACTTGCCCGGGATTTCGATCTCCGGCAAGCAGATTCCGAAGTGCGCCGCCACCCCGGTGGAGAACATCGCGCGCGCTTCCGCTGTCGGGATGCCCAGCCACTGCGCGGCGTTTTCCACGCCCTGCGCGGGTGCCAGGCAGGAGCCCGCGAGGTTCGCGCTGCCGGGCGCGCGCACGAAGCCATCGCGCGATTCCACCTCGAGCCGTCCGATCCGGTAGAGGCCCGGGGGCGCGCCGGCGGCGGCCATGGCATCCGTCGTGAACAGGACTTTATCGCGCGGCTTGGCGCGGAAGAAATTGCGCACCGTGAAGGGTGGCAAATGCGCGCCGTCCGGGATGAGGCAGGCGGTCAGTTCGTCGCGGGCGAGCAGGCGCTGGATCACGTTGTTGTGGCGCGGGAGCGTCACCGGGGTGCCGTTACCGAGATGCGTGATCATCGTCGCGCCAGCCCGAATGGCGGAGTCGATTTGCTCCTCGCTCGCGTTGGTATGGCCGAGGGAGATCACCACGCGCTCTCCCGCGACCGCCGCGATGAATTCCGCGCTCCCCGGCCATTCCGGTGCGACGGTGAGCAACCGGATGTTTCCCCCCGCTGCTTCTTGTAAGCGTTGAAATGCCCCGAGGTCCGGTGCCCGCATGCACTCGCCCGGATGCGCCCCACGGTAGCCTTCCTCGGGGCTCAGAAACGGCCCCTCCAGATGATACCCGCAGATCGTTTCCGCCAGCACCGCATCTGCCGCCCGATACTTTTCGATCTGGGCGAATTTCCCCGCCAGCGCCTCCATTTCATCCGTGATGAAGGTGAGCAGGATGCGGTGCGTCTGCCCGGTGCGCAGGGCGTCGATGGCGTGCCGCAGGTCGCCTTGGGTCAGCGCGGGGTTCTGAAAATCAACACCGGCGAAGCCGTTGATCTGGAGGTCGAAAAGCGAGGGCGCGAGGGGCATGGGGGGCGTTTAAGAGACTGTTAAAAGAGCCCGCGAATCACTCGAATGACACGAATCGGGCCGTTTTCAATTCGTGTGATCTGGGTGATTCGCTGGCTCCAATTTCTTCACCACGATTTATTTCATAGCCACCCAGAGATGGAATCATATTCCGCAAGCTGGAAAAATCTTGGGAAGCAGCCCGTTGCGGGGTTAGTAATGAAAACTCTCCCGCCATGAATACCTCCCTCCGCCTCATTTGCGCCTCTTTTTTTGTCGTTGCCGCGGCCCACGCCGCCGATTGGCCGCAATGGCGCGGGCCGAACCGTGACGCCGTCGTCAAGGACCCCGCCCACACCCTCGACAAACTGCCCACCGACCCGAAGGTCCTGTGGAAAATTGACGCCGGCCCGGGGCAATCCTCGCCCGTCATCGCCGGCGGCAAGGTCGTCTATCTCGACGCGCAGAAAGACCAGGAAATCGCCCATTGCCTCGATGCCGCCACCGGCAAAGTCCTCTGGGCCACGCCCGTCGGCCCCACCGTCGAGTTCTCGCCCGCCTACGGCGGCGGCCCGCGCTGCACGCCGATCATCGATGGCGACCGCGCTTATCTGCAATCGAGCGGCGGCGAGTTTAGCTGTCTCTCCATGGCCAATGGCAAAAAGATCTGGGGCGTGAGCTTCGGCGCGGACTACGGCGCGACCTTCATCGGCAACAAGAGCGGCGATCCCGCGGCCAAGGAAACCGCCTCGCGCCGCCACGGCAACAACGGCTCCGCGTGCATCGATGGCGCCCGCATCTTCGTCCCCGTGGGCAGCACGAATGGCGCGACGCTCGTCTGCTACGACAAGATGACCGGCAAGGAGCTGTGGAAGGCGGGCAACGACAACACCGCCTACTCCTCCGTGCAAGTCGGCACCCTCGCGGGCGTCCGCCAGGCCGTGCACTTCACCGCCGACGCGCTCATGGGCGTCGACGTCGCCACTGGCAAAATCTATTGGCGCATTCCGCTCAAGACCGGCGCCAAGCGCCACGCCTGCACCCCCGTCATCGGCCCGGACAGCGTGGTCGTCGCCTCCACCAGCATCGGCACGCAAAAATTCAACATCGTGAAAAAAGGCGCGGACGTCGTCGCCGAACAGGCCTGGGAAAACAAGCCGTGCAAGACCATCCTCGGCACGCCCACGCTGCTCGGAAAATACCTCTTCACCCTCGGGCCAGGCGACCACGCCGACATCGAGTGCCTCGACTTCGCCACCGGCGCGCAGGTCTGGTCGCAGCCCGGCTTCGGCGACTACGCCTCGCTCACCACCGTGAACGACAAAATCCTCGCCCTCAACTCCACTGGCGAACTGATCCTCATCCGCGCCGAGCCGTCGAAGTACGAGGAACTCGGCCGCGTGCAACTCTGCGCCAAGACCTGGGCCAGCCCGGCCTACGCTGACGGCAAGATCTACGTGAAGGACGAGGGCCATCTTGCGGCTTATTCGCTGGTGCCGTAGTTCCGCCTTTCTGAGTTCCTAGTTCCTAGTGCTTAGTGCTTAGTGCTCAGTATTCCGCATCCGCACGTGAACGACTAAGAACTAAGAACTAAGAACTAAGCACTAAGAACTTTTTCCACATGCCCTTCCTCACCACCTCCAAAACCCGCGCCCCGCGCTACGACGTCATCATCATCGGCAGCGGCGCCGCCGGGGGCATGGCCGCGCACGTGCTCACGCAAGGCGGGGCCAAGGTCCTCATGCTCGAGGCGGGCCGCAAATACGATCCCGCCACCGAGACGCCGATGTTCGAGACCAACGCCGACGCCCCTTTGCGCGGTGCGGAGACCATCGACAAACCGGGTGGCTACTTCGACGCCACGATCGGCGGTTGGGTGGTGAAGGGCGAACCGTATGTCGTGCAGAAAAAGTCCGACAGCACTTGGGTCGACGGCGACAACCAGAACCGCAACAAGACGGACCAGAATTTCATGTGGTGGCGCGCGCGCATGCTCGGCGGCCGCACCAATCACTGGGGCCGCGTGTCGCTGCGCATGGGCCCGTTCGATTTCAAGCCGAAGAGCTTCGACGGCCTCGGCTTTGACTGGCCCATCAGCTACGAAGACGTCGCGCCCTATTACGACAAGGCCGATCAATTCGTCGGCATCTTCGGCTCCAAGGAAGGCCTCGAAAACAATCCCGATAGCGACTACTTCCTGCCCCCGCCCAAGCCGCGCGCTTACGAGCATCTGCTCATGCGCGCCGGCAAAAAGCTCGGCCAGCCCGTGATCCCCGCGCGCCTCGCCATCCTCACCAAGCCTCTGAATGGCCGCGCCGCCTGCTTCTACGCCACTTCGTGCGGACGCGGTTGCGC
Organism: Chthoniobacter sp.; assembly: GCF_040003245.1. Lineage (NCBI taxonomy): Bacteria > Pseudomonadati > Verrucomicrobiota > Spartobacteria > Chthoniobacterales > Chthoniobacteraceae > Chthoniobacter > Chthoniobacter sp. The sequence continues at coordinate 15,863 of NZ_JBDUCX010000017.1, read as the reverse complement.
CATCGGCGCGAACTTCCAGAGCACCACCGTCCTCATCCCGCCCGCGATGACCACCGGCAACCTCGACGTCCTCACCGGCGCCATGGCCCGCGAAGTCACGCTCGATGCGCAGGGCCGTGCCACCGGCGTCCATTTCATCGACACCGCCACGGGCAAAGAAGAGCACGCCGCCGCCCGCGTCGTCATTCTCGGCGCCAGCGCTTGCGAAAGCGCGCGCCTGCTCATGAACAGCAAGTCCGCGAAATTTCCGCAGGGCCTCGGCAATTCCACCGGCCACCTCGGCCGCTGGCTCACCGACTCCACCGGCAGCGATCTCAGCGGCCAGATTCCCGCGCTGGAAAACATGCCCCTCCACAATGAGGACGGGGTTTCCAACATGCACACCTACGGCCCGTGGGTGAAACACAACGAAGCCAAGGCCGGCAAGCTCGGCTTCCCGCGCGGCTACTACATGGCGTGGGGCGGCGGACGCACCATGCCCAGCATGGGCGCGGCCACCAGCGGCCTGCTCGGCAGCCTCTACGGCACCAAGCTCAAGTCCGAGGCGCGCCGCTACTACGGTTCGTTTGTCAGCATCAGCGCCCGCGGCGAAATGATCCCCAACGAGCAGAGCTACATGGAGCTCGACCCCGAGAAAAAAGACCAGTGGGGCATCCCCGTCCCGCGCTTCCATTTTCAGTGGAACGATTACGAAGTGAAACAAATCGCCCACGCCCAGCAGGCTTTCGCCGACATGATCGAGGCCGCGGGCGGCAAAGTCTCGCGCCCACCGGAAAAAGACGGCGCCAAGGCCATGACCGCTGGCGGCAGCGTGAAGCACGAGATCGGCGTCACCCGCATGAGCGCCACGCCCAAGGACGGCGTGACCAACAGCTACGGCCAGCTCTGGGATTGCCCGAACGTCTTCGTCGCCGACGGCGGCGTCTTCGTCAGCAACCCGTACAAAAACCCCACCCTCACCATCCTCGCCCTCGCCTGGCGCGCCTGCGATTACCTCCTCGCCGGGATGAAAAAAGGCGAGATCGCGACGCCGGTGTAAGCTATGTATTGGCACGAGGCTTTCTGGGCCTTGAGTGCTCAATAGTCAGTCGCGTCGTGATGAGCGAAGAACCCATCAAGCCGGAAAAGCGATCCTCTTGGGTTTGGATCGCAATGGCAGCTTTCGTCGGCCTCATTCTAGGGGGGCTCGCTATACCCTCTTCACAACCCCCCGCCCGAGGCGCCGCGATGGTGTCGATCAATAATGGCAAACAGCTTCGGCTGGCGCTCCAGCTATATGCTGCCGACCATGGCGATGCCATGCCGGAGAGTCTGGCGACGCTTTTTCCCACTTATGTGGACGGTTCGCCGGAAGAATTCGCCGTCCGCGATGGCAATCCGAACCCCCCGCGTCGCTACGATTGGCTCTACTATCCGCGCGCGTCTTTCAGCAAAGCTCCTCCCGATGCCGTGGTCCTCGCCGCTCCCCTGGCCACGATATTGAAACCCAAGAAGAGGCGAATCATCATTTGTTTTGACGGAACCTCAGCGTTCGCTTCGGAAGAGGAATTTGCCCCGCGAATCGCCCGCTATCCCGGTAAATGACTTCAAGCCCGGAGGGCTGACCCGAGATTAGCCGGTCGGCGTCAGCCACCGGACCCCGTCAAAAAAACGGCGTGCGCCCCGGCAGGGGCGCTGGAAAAGATAGCGCCATGCCCTCGACGCATCTGGCCCTGCATTACCACGTAATCTTCAGCACAAAAGACCGCGAGCCGATCATCGCTCCATCCTGGCGCGAACGTCTCCACGCCTACCTCGGCGGTGTGGTGCGAAATGGCGACGCGATCCCGGAGACGATCGGTGGCATTCATGACCACGTTCATCTGCTCCTCGGCGTGCGCGCCAAACATTGCCTCGCGGATGTCGTGCGCGATGTGAAGGCCGTGTCGTCCCGGTGGGTGCATGAGGAAATCGGCCAGCGTGGTTTCGCGTGGCAGGAAGGATATGGCGCCTTCACCGTGAGCCCATCGCAGCGCGAAGCCGTGAAGCAGTACATCGATCAGCAAGCGGAGCATCATCGCCACCGCACATTTCAGGAGGAATACGTCGAGCTCCTAAAACGCAGCGGCGTGGAGTACGACGAGCGTTTCCTGTGGTGACGCTCTTTCCTCCGCCCCATCCGGGGCGGGCGCGTCGTTGTCTTCTCTTCCGGTGGCTGACGCCGACCGGCTAATCTCCGGCGGCCCTCCGGGCCGGTGATCCGGAAATTAACTTTGGCCAGCCTTTAACCGACCGCGCAGCGTCGTCGCATTCCGCCCAGCAACACGACCGCCACACCCCCCAACAATACGGTCGCACCCGGCTCGGGAGCTGGCGTGACGGAGGCGAAGGTCGTCCCGACGCGCACTTCGTCGAGCATCTGCACCGCTCCGCCGGAGAAGGTCGAATTGGAGATGCGATCGAAAGAAAGATCGCTGGCCGTGACCTGGCCGAGCGGTGAACCGGGTTCTGTCCCCAGCAGCGGATTGGCGTAGATGGAAACGGTGTCGGTGCCGCCCACGCCGAAATCAATGCGCAAGACGAAGAGATTCACGTTCGTATTGGTAAATCCCAGGTTGGCGTCCGTCGTCGGCGTGCCGCCAAACACGTTCGAGTTCGCTCCCTCGCCCACGGTCAAATAGTAGTTCGCCGAACCGTGGCCGGTGTATTGGTTGACGCTCAGGATGCGCCCCGAATCGGCACTCGTCCCACGGAAGAGCTCGAAGCCATTGTAACCGCCGGTCGGTGATGCGACCCGCAACAAAAAGCTGATGTAGAGCGTGGTTCCGTTGGCCCCGATGTTGGAGCCCTCAAGGTAGGGAGCGAATCCACCAGCGCCGGTGGTGTCGAACGATTCCAACAGGCGGCCGTGGCCGTTGTTGTATTGGTTGTTCGAGGTGCCCAGCGAAAGGGAATTGCCATCCGTGTAGCTCAAGCTCCCCGCGGAAATCGTGCTCGCGCCCGGCGCGATGTTCAGGTCTTCACCGAGAAATTCAAAATTGCCGTTGAAACCCATCGCCGTGGTCGGCGTGACCGCGAGGCCAAAGGCATTGCCGGGCGTATAATTGTACGACTCGTAAGCGAGCAGTTGCGGGGTCGCGCACGCCGTCACCGGCCAGATTGCCGCGGCCAGGGCGGCGACTCCGACTGCCAGGAATTTGTTTTTTTGGCTGCCCGGCCGTTGGGCAGTGCTCCGAGCAGCACATGTTTCCGGGGAAACGGCGGCGTCGTGGGGGTTCATAACACGTTTAGTTAACTAACGACGGATTACGCGGTTTTACCCATCGCGTGGCAAGTATTTATTTGCTGTATTGCCTAATAGCGAATTTGCCCATCGACCACGCGTGGCGGCCAAAGGGGGAGCGAAATCCCGGCCACCCCGATACTTAGCTAATGAATTAGTCGACGAAGAAAATCAGCCCCGCATCAGGCGGGTGCGGTTCCTGGCGCCCAAGCCGCCCCGGGCGGTGCGCCGCTGGAGTTCCTCCCGCTCGCGCAACTCGGCCAGGCGGCGTTCTTGCAGGAGGGTCGATGCCTCGGAGGCGGAGAGGCCGAGAATGAGGGCGACGGCCTCCGGCGATTGGGAAAGCAATTTCATGGCAAAGAAGGCCAATCCGCGCGCTTAGGAACGAACCAAACCCCAATCTTCCGCGCCGAAGGCCAGCACGCTCGCGCGCAGCTTGCGCACGGCCAATTCCAGGCGGGTCTTGATCGTGCCGAGAGGAATGCCGGTTTTCGCCGAGATTTCCCGCTGGCTCAGTCCGTTGTAGAAGGCCAGTTGGATTGCTTCCCGCTGGGCTTCAGGCAGGGTGTGCAACATCTGCTCGAGGATCTTCGCGCGGTCCGAGGTCATGACCTCTTCATCGGCGCCGGAAGCGTCCGTCGCCTGACCGCTGCTCTCCACGTGCAAGCGCAGGCGTTCCTCGGCCCGGTCGTAGGCCTGGCGGCGGCGGACGCGATCGATGGCACGGCGGCGGGCCATCGTGACCAGCCAGCCCAGCACCTTGCCCTTTTTCTCATCGTAGGATTGGCACCGGTTCCAAGTTTCAATCATCGCTTCCTGCACGAGATCGTCGACATCGGCATCGTTGTGCACGACCCGGGCGATGACGGTGCGAAGCACGCCCTGGTGCCGACGGATCAAGGTGCTCAGCGCCGCTTCGTCGCCGCCGCGGACGCGGGCCATGAGTTGCTCGTCAGTGACCTCCAGTTCGATGGAGAAGGCGGCCATTTGGTGAGTATCGATTTCGTAGAGCATGGTAGTGGTTGGTTGTTGATCCCTCTATTTGCTAGCCCCGTGCCAAAACGCTTTTACTCTGGAGAGGCGATCGAATGCCGCCCAATACTGTCTCCGATATGGACAGATATGTAATATAAATGGACACTGTCCATAATCCGACACGCCGGTGTAAATGCGATCGCAGGGGAGGGTGCGTGTCTTCACGCGCTGGGGAGAATTTTGCTCCCGCGACCTCTGTTTTGAGGTGCGCGGAGTGAATTTTCCGCAATGGAGCCAATGGAACCAATGGAGCCAATGGAGCCAATGGAGCCAATGGAGCCAATGGAGCCATGCACATTTTGCTCCGTGTTATGCCATACTGGCCCGCATGAACTCCCACGACCCTACTACCGTCGCCACGGCCCGATCGCCTACTTCGGCAAGCCGTCCCGGGCGAGAAAAAGGGGGAGCCGATTTAAGGTGCCTTAAGCCCCCTTAAGCCGATTTAAGGTGCGAGTTTTTTTTCAGGGAGGCAGTGAGCGCGGACCAGGGCCGAATCGACCTTCAGGCTCCGTCGAGAGAACCGGGCGTGGCTCGCGAGGGCAGCGGGTCATCCGTGAACGCGACCTGGCCAACCGCCTTGATGGACCTTGATCGGACCAGAGTAAAACGGAGGCGGGTCAAGGCGAATCAAGGCCAGTCAAGGCTGGTAAAGGTCCGATTTTTTCCGGACGGTCGCCAGGCACAAGCGGGACTTTTCGTTTCCGACTCGCCCCAGAAGCGAGGCCTACGCCGGGGTATGCCGGAACTTGCGCACGCGGCCCCAGCCGACCCATTCGACGACGTAGAGGCTGCCTTCGCTGTCCACCGTCAGGGCGTGCGGCGCGAAGAACTTGTCGGCTTTGGTCTGGTCGACCTCCTTGCTCGGCTTCGTGCCGGCGGGCAGAGCGCCTCGGCCGTCGCCCAGCTTGGCCACACAGGTGTCCTTGTCGTCCCAGATCGTGACCATCGCGGCGAGGTCCGGCACGTAGAGATGCCCCTCGTGTTGATAGAAGCAGCAGGGATTCCGCACCGTGTCGCCCGAGAGGGTCCGCTTGTATTCCAGCTCCGGGGTGAAGACCTGCAGGCGGCTGTTCGCGCGGTCAGCGATGTAAATCTCCAGCGTGCTCTTGCGGGTATCGACCCAGATGCCGTGGCACGTATTGAAGGTGTCGTTCGGCGCCTTGGGCCCTTTCTCCTTCGGATCGGTCTTCACGCCGATGGTCTTGATATGTTTCCAGCTCTTGTCGAAGTGGCTGACCTTCTGCGAGCCGTAGCCGTCGACCACGTAGATGTCGCCATTGGGCGCGACCGCCACGTCGGTCGGGTTGGTCCAGTCGAACTTCTGGTGCGTGGCGTCTTCGCTCTCCACGTTGCCGATGGTATAGAGGATCTTGCCCTTGAGATCGGTCTTGTAGACGCGGGCGCCGTATTTCGGTGCGCCGTCTTTGCCGCCGGCCACGTTCTCGGTGAAGTAGAAAAACTCCTCCGCGCCTTCCTTGCTCCAGTAGATGCAATGCGCGCTGCCGGCCACCTGCTCCGTGCCGGGGTAGCCGACCTTGTCCGCGAAATCCTTGCTCCACGTTTCGAGCAGCGTGCCCGCCTTGTCGTAGATCGCTACGCAGGGGCTCTGGGAACGCGAGGTGACAATGATGCGGCCTTTGCCATCGACCACCACACCGCAACCCAGCCCGTACTCCATGCCCTCGGGCAGCTTGCCCCACGCGGGATCGAGCGTGTAGGTCCAGTGGCCTTCGCCGATTTTCACCGGCGCCGCGTCTTCGGCGCGGGCGGCGAGGGTCGAGGCGGCCAGCGTGGCCGCGCTCATCTTGAGGAAATCCCGGCGATTCAGCCGGGCGGGAAAGAGGTAATCGGAGTTCATGGAGGTGGGAGGAGGGATGGGTGGAGGGTGGAAAGAAAAGAGCCGGCGGAGTTTGCACCCCGCCGGCTCGTGAAGGTCAGTGGCTTACTTCAGCACCGCCTGGTGGAACTCGAACCAATCGTCGAGGTTGTTCAGGTTCACGGCGTCTTTCGGCGAGCCATCGGGCAGCCCATTCGCGCTGAGGATGCCCTGGCGCGTGGCGTCGTCGTGATTGTAGCCGGTGACGGCCGCATTGTGCTTGGCGATGGCGTCGGCGGTGACGCTCTTGCCATTCTTCTTCACCCACGCCTCGAATTGAGGATAGGTGGGCTTGTCGGACTTGATGAAGGCCTTCGTGGCGGCTTCGTCGAGACCGAGGGCGCCGAGGGTCATGGCGTCATAGCCTTTGCCGCAGCCGGGATAGCCGGCGGCGAGCTTGCCCGCGGCTTCCAGGGACAACTTCTGCCACAGGCGGGGCAGGTGCAGGGCGCCGAGCGGACCGGCGACGCCGGAGCTGATGAGAGGAACGTAAGTGCTCATGATGAATTAGGTGGGTTTTGGTTTGGTTTATTCGTCGAGGCCACGCCACTTCATGCGGCGGGGACACGGCAGAAAGGAGGTAAAGCTACTTCTTTTTCTTCGTCGCCGGCTTCTTTTTTGCGGCGGGTTTCTTTTTCGGCCCGCGGCCCTTGAAGGTCAGCTCCGCGATGCCGCTCTTGTCGAGTTCGCCGAGGCCGAGCTTCACCATTTTGGTGTATTGCGCGAAGGTGGCCGCGGCGAGCGGCACATTGAGATTCTGCTCTTTGGCGAGCTTGAGCGCGATGCCGCTGTCCTTGGCCGCGTGCGCGGCGCTGAAGAAGCACGAATGGTCGCGGTTCAGCATGTCCTCGCCGTCGGTCACGAGCACGCGCGAGTTGGCGCCGGTTTGCGAGAAGACTTTCATGAGGATGGGCAGGTCCACGCCGAGCGACGAGCCCAGGCCGAGGCCTTCGGCCAGACCCGCAGTGTTGATATTCATCACCATGTTGACCAGCGCCTTCACTTGCGCGGCTTTGCCCGCCTTGCCGATGTAGGTCATCAGCTTGCCGTCGTCGGTAAGTTTGTTCAGGACCGGCTTCACCTTTTCATAGACCGCCTCATGGCCGCCGATCATGAGATAGAGCGTCCCGTTGCGCGCCTGGGTGATGGACGACGCCATGCAGCCCTCGAGCGAAGCGGCTCCGGCTTTCTTGGCCAGCTTCTCCGTCTCGATATGCGTCTGCGGCGAGATCGTCGCGCAGTTCACAAACACGCGCCCCTTCGCGCCCATGAGCAGGTTGTCCTTCTTGTTCGTGAAGATCGCGATCTGCGCCTTGTCGTCCGTGACGACGGTGATGATGACGTCGCTCAGCTCCGTGACCCGGGCCAGTTTGTCGGTCGCTTCCGCGCCGAGTTCCTTGGCGAGTTCCTGGGCGGCCGCCGCGCGCACGTCATAGACCGCGGCGATGGTGTAACCGACATCTTTCAGCCGCCGCGCCATGTTTGCACCCATGCGACCGACTCCGACGAAACCAATTTTTTCTGGCATAGATTGAGGGGAATGCTTGTTGAGGGAGGACACGAGTAGCCGGGGGGCGCGGCGACTGGCAAGTGCGACGTGGCGCAAGGCTCTTACGCGTGCGCGTAAGCCGGGCTCAAGAGGCCGCCGGGCCCTCGGGAGCCATGCGCAAGCCGGCGGGTCGTAAGGCGTTGAGCCGCAGCCAGAATTCATTCCCGTCGCGGTGCGCATCGATCACTTCCGTCATCTGGAGGGCGAAGAGAATCCGCACCGCGGCCTCCGGGTCGGGAATCTGCAGGCGGACGCTCGAGATGGGCACCCGTTTCTCCTCACCCAGGCGATGCAATAAATCCGCCGCCTCGAGTAGATCCTCGTCGCTTAAGCTCTGCCAGGCCGCCAGTGTGCCGCCCACGGCGAGGGTCATGTTGGGGACCGCGAGCAGAAATTCCAGCACGACTTCGACGAGGCCCTTGTTGTCGCGCGGGCGGGCATTCGGCGTGAGTCGTTGATCGATCCACGCATAGCCGATCGCGCACAAGGCCGTCACGGCATAGAGCAGCCAGTAGCCATGCGGCAGGCGCGTGCGCGGACTGCCGTATACCGCGAATCCGAGCACCATGATCCAACAGCTCACGAAATAGAGCAGCGCCCACGCCGCCAGCGCCGCCACCAACGTGGCTGCCGCGAATGCCAGCACGCGCCGGTTGTGCCGTCCAAGGTGCGAGCGCAGGATCTCTGCCGTGCCGGCCGGCGTTCGCACCCGCAGAGTCGGTGGTTCGTTGCGCCCCTGGCTTCCGAAAGTGGCCATCACCTTGCGCCGCTACGCCGGCGAGCGATAGCCGGCCGGATCAATTTCCACGCCTGCATAACCGACCGCCAGCAACCCCGTGGTCAAATCGCGTTCTATTGCGGGCAAGCGCGACATCTCTTCCGGCGCAATCTGCACCCGCGCAACCGCCTCGTTCTCCTTCACGATATGCCGCACCCGAAACACCCGAAAACCCAGCGCACGCACGCTCGCCTCGCCGCGCTCGATCATGTCCAGCGCGCCCGCCGTCACCGGCGTGCCCCACGGAATGCGCGAACTCAGGCACGGCTGGGCGGGAGCATCGGCGGTGGGCAGGCCCAGCTCGCGCGAAAGCGCGCGAATCTCCGCCTTCGAGAGCCCCGCATCGCGCAAGGGCGCGAGCACGGCAAACTCGGTCGCCGCCTTGCGTCCCGGGCGATCGTGCTTCATGTCGTCGGCATTTTCGCCATAGGCGATCGCGCGGAATCCACGGTCCCTGGCCAGCGCGTCCAGATTTGTGAACAGCTCGGCTTTGCAGAAATAGCAGCGATTCGGCGGATTGCTCGCGTAGTCGGGGTTGTCGAGCTCCCCGGTCTTCACGACTTCCACCCGCGCGCCGATATTCTCCGCCACCGCCAGCGCCTCGGCCAGCGCCTGCCGCGGCAGACTCGCGCTGTCCGCGATGACCCCGAGCACCTGCGAACCCAAGGTTTCATGCGCCTCCGCGAGCAGATAGGCGCTGTCCACCCCGCCGCTGTAAGCGATCACCAGCGGCGCATGTTGCTGCAATTGTGCACGAAGCAGGGCGAGCTTTTCATTCATAGCGGCTTGCCGGAAAAATGACGGATGAATTTCGTGCCCCACACGATCGTCGCGATCAGGAAGGCGCCGGTCAAAACGATGAATCCCGTGGGCAATCGTGCGGGCGCGTGGGCATTCGCCGCGATGATGAAATAATGCATGCCCGCGATCAGCGCGATGATTTGCAAGGCCAGCCAGGTGCCCTGGCGCTGCACAAAATCAAACGTCTCCTGCCGCCGCTCCGGCGCGAGCCAATACTCTTTGTGCGGGATATTCAGCCCCCAGCCGTTCAGGCGCCGGATGAGCGCGAATGTCCCCAGCACGAACGCTGGAAGCACCCCGCCGAAAACCAGGGTGAACTCCAGGTATCCGGCATGCGTTTGCCAGCCGTTCGGCATCCCGTCCGCCCCGAAGTGCGTGGCCACGCGATCCGGCAACCGCCCCGCGCTCAACCACACGTAAACGGCAAACGCCACCCACGCCAGTGCCAGGAGCACATACGGACGAAGGGGGCGATCGGTCTTCATATCGGAGGCAATCTCGCGCAAAGGCGCGCTGCTGGCAAAATCAACCGTCGCCAAAGGCGTCAGAGTTGCAACCGCCCGAAGATCTCCTCCAGCGGCAATTGCAGCCCGATGAAGAACTCCCCGAACTCCGCGAACTGCGCGCTCACTTCATCGAAACGCATCTCGTAGACGATGCCCTTGATGTTCAGCGGATCGTGCGCCAGCAGCGTCACGCCCCATTCCCAATCGTCGAGCCCGGTCGAGCCCGTGATGAGCTGGAGAATCTTCCCGTGCCAGGTCCGCCCCACTTTCGCATGGCCGCCCATGAGCTTCTTGCGTTCCTCGAAGGATAGCGCGTACCAATTCTGTCCGGGCTCCCCGCGCCGTTTGTTCATCGGGTAAAAACACATCACCGGCCACGGCGGCAGCACGGGATAGAGACGATCCTTCATGTACTTAGTCATCCGCTCGCGGAAGGCCGTGAGCTTCGCGTCGTGCTCCGGCGTGCCTGCCGCGAGGTTCTCTTCCTTGACCAGCGTCTCCGCATACTCCGCCTCGCTCGTCGTGTATTCGCTGCGCTCGGTCATCGAGAGGAAGCTGTAGGTCGGCGAAAGCACATCCGCCCCGAGCGCATTGGTCAGGCGCTTTTCAAAAGCGTTCGCGGCGTGCAAATCCGCGCAGAGCAGCATGAAGCCGAGGTCGGCCTTCGGCGTCACCATGGCGAAGGTCATCACCTGTGCGCCCTCCGTGCCGCGGATTTCGGCCACCAGATCGCTCAGCCGCGTGCGGGCGGTGAATTGCTCTTCCGGCGACAGCAGCGTCCAGGCGCCCTGTTCGACTTTATAAAAAAGGTGCAACACGTGCCAGCCCTCGGCGGCAACCAAGGGGGCGGGAGATTTATCGGTCATAAGGTTCTTAGCATCCGAGGCTGCGCCGGGGTGGTCAACGGCGGAGTTTGGTCGCAAAGACAGAACATCCAACACCCAAGATCGAACGCCCAACATCCAATGAAAGGCAACCCGCGATGTGGGCATTCCGACCATTCGATGTTGGATGTTGGGCGTTGGATGTTGGATGTTCTGCCTTTCCGCTCCCTTTCCCCGCGCGGAAGTACGTAAAAAGTCGTTGCATTGCCGGTCACTCTCCCTATTTTCACGCGCTCCAAAACCAAGGACAAAAAGACTATGGCCGACATTGCCAATAAATATCCCGAAAACGTCACCGGCGGCTTTTACGTCGATGACCAGTGCATCGACTGCGATCTGTGCCGCGAGACCGCGCCCGCCAATTTCACCCGCAACGACGACGGCGGCCATAGCTACGTCTACAAACAGCCGGAAAACGACGCCGAATCCGCCCTCTGCAAGGAAGCCATGGAAGGCTGCCCGGTCGAAGCGATCGGCAGCAACGGCGCCGAGTAGTCCGAGGTCTCAACCCCATTTCCCAAAAGCCCTCGCTCGCAAGGCGGGGGCTTTTTATTGCCGATTGGCAATTGCCAATCTCCGGTAGACAATTTCTCCCCATGAAACCCGAGCAACTCCGCGCCCGTGCCCTCGCCGAATGGCGGGGGCAGTCCGTGAAGTTCGAGCGCCCGGATCGCACCGTCTCCGCCGCGGACGCCGTGCAGAAGGTCATGCAAAGCCTCGGCCTCGGCGACCGCTTGAAGGCCAGCGAAGTCCTCGCCGCCTGGCACGAGATCGTCGGCGAATTCTTCGCCAAGCACTCCGCCCCGCATCAGCTCAAGGACGGCGTCCTCTACATCTCCGTCCTGCAACCCACCGTCCATTTCGAACTCGATCGCGTCTGGAAGCGCGACATCCTCGACAAGCTCAAGAAACGCTTCGGCACGCGCACCGTGCGGGAGATCAAGTTCCGCCTCGGCTGACCTGCATGCCCGACCGCATCCGCATCGAGAGCCTCGAGCTTTCCTCGCATATCGGTGTGCCCGAGGAAGAGCGCGCCGCGGCCCAGCGCCTCACCGCCAGCCTTGTTCTGGAGCCGATCCGCGCGATTCCCTTCCTCGACGACCGTATCGAAAACACCGTCGATTATTTCGCGGTCTGCGAATGCGTGAAAGCGCTGAGCCTCGCGCGCCCCCGGCACCTCCTCGAAACCCTCGCCCAGGAAATCGCCGCCGAGTTACTCGCCCGCTTTCCCCTGCGTTCCGTCGAGCTCGAACTGCGCAAATTCATCCTGCCCGACACCGCCTTCGTCGCCATCCAGCTCCGTCGCGAGCGCGCCCCCTAATCTTCCACCGCCATGAGCCAAGCACCCCTCCCGAAACTCATCATCGCCTCCAGCGACCACGACGCCGATATGCTCTACGCCACCGGTTTCTTCGTGCCCGATGCGTTCCTGTTTCTCCAGCAGGGCCAGCGCACCACCATCGTCCTCAGCGACCTCGAGATCGACCGCGGCCGCAAGGAGGCGCGGGTCGACAAGATCGTCGCCTACTCCGACATCTCGAAGCGCTTGAAGAAAGGTGCGAGTTTCGTCGCCCACGCCGTAGCCTTTCTCCAGGAGCGCAAGGTCCGCCGTGCCGCGGTGCCTGCTTCCTTTCCGCTCGGCCTCGCCCGAGACCTCGAAAAAGCCGGCATCAAGCTCGTCCCGCAGCCCGGTCTATTCTGGCCTGAGCGCGAGCACAAGACGGCCGATGAGTTGAAGTGGATGCGGCAGGCCACCGCCATCACCGAGGCGGGCATGGGGCGCGGCGTCGAAGTCCTGCGTGCCTCCAAGATCGGCCCCAAGAAAGCCCTGCGCTGGAATGGCCGCCCGCTCACCTCCGAGATCCTGCGTGCCGAAATTGACTCCGCCATCCTGCGCGCCGGCGGCGTGCCCGCGAATACCATCGTCGCCGGGGGCGAACAGGCCTGCGACCCGCACGAACGTGGTCACGGCCCCTTGCGCGCCCACGAACTCATCATCCTCGATATCTTCCCGCGCTCGGCGGCCAGCGGCTTCTATGGCGATCTCACGCGCACCGTCGTCCGCGGACGGGCCAGCGACGCCCAGCGCCAGCTCTGGGACACCTGTCTCGAAGGCCAGAAGCGGGCTTTCGGCGCGATCAAGCCCGGCCAGCCCGGCAAAGCCGTGCAGGACAGCGTCCGCGAATTCTTCACCGCGCAGGGCTATCCCACGGAACAACGCAACGGCCGCTGGAGCGGCTTCTTTCACGGCCTCGGCCACGGCCTGGGGCTCGAGATCCACGAATCCCCACGCATCGCCGCCACCACCTTCCATCCCGGGCAGGTCGTCACGGTCGAACCCGGCATCTACATCCCCGGACTCGGCGGCGTGCGTCACGAAGACGTCATCACCATCACCAAGACCGGCCACCGCCTGCTCTCCAGCTTTCCGAAGGTGCTGGAGGTGTGAAGGGAGGAAAGGAGCGGAGCGACCCCAAAGCCCGTCATCCTGAGTCTGCGAAGGACCTCTGAATTCTGCCTTTCCTCACCCGTGTGAAGGCGGGCTACGCGCAGTGTTTCTCTGCCATCCTCGTTTCAGATGCCAGAGCGATATCAGAGGTCCTTCGCAAGCTCAGGATGACGGTTGTTGGAGCCTCCCACGGGCCCCTTCCCCTCTGTAAACCCACCTCATATTGAACGCTGCACCCCTCCGCCTGTCTACCCTCTCTGCATGCTTGCCATCCTCCCGTTGCTCTTCCTCGCAGTGTTGTTGGTCCTGGCGGCTTCCGTTCCCGTTCCTCCGGCTCCGGTCCCCGTGCGCATCCGCGCCTCCTCGCGGCGCCCCCATTCATGAGCTTCGCTTCTGCTTTGCCCAACTCGGCTCTGTGGCCCGCCAGCCCTTCTCCAGCACCCGCGCCTGCGGAAACGGCATTCCCCTCGACCGGGAAGCCTGATACCAAGCGGCGGACGATGCAGGATGACCTGAGCCGCAAGCAAGACGACGAACTGATCGCCCGCACGCAAGCGGGCGACGCGACTGCTTTCGACGAATTGGTCGTCAAGTACAGCCCGCGTCTCTACGGCTTGGTCTACAACATGACCTCCAACCATGAGGACACCAACGACCTCATGCAGGACATCTGGGCGAAGGCCTACCGGTCGATCGCCGGTTTCCGCGGCAAATCTTCCTTCTACACCTGGATTCACTCCATCGGGGTGAACATGACCATCAACTTCCTCAAGAAGCGCGGCCGTCGCTACACCTTGAGCCTGGATGACATCGATTCCAACGTGCAGAACGACAAGGAGTTCATCGAGCTCACCGCCACCAGCGACCCGGTGCGCGAGGCCGACCTCAGCGAACTCCAGAAAAGGTTGAACGAGGCCATGCAAAAGCTGTCTCACGATCACCGGGCAGTGGTCACCATGTTCGATATTCAGGGGATGCCTCACGCGGAGATCGCGAAGATCCTTGGGACCTCGGAGGGCACCGTTCGCTCACGCCTTTTTTACGCGCATCGCCAGTTGCAAAATTTTCTCACCGAGTTTCACTCCTAAAACCGAGCCATCATCATGACCGAAGAACAACTCTCTGCCCTGCTCCGGATCAAGCGCTTCGAACAGCCGCCTCCGCAATACTTCGATCGACTCCTGCAAGACATCCATCGCCGGCAGCGCTCCGAGTTGCTCCGCCGCCCGCTCTGGAAGATCGCCGCCGAGCGCCTGCAGACCTTCTTCAGCGAGCACAGCATGGGGCATCTCTCTTACGCAGGCGCACTCGCCGCAGTCATGGTCGTCGGCGTCGCCGGGATTGGCTTGATGACTTCCGGTGGGACCGTCGTGGCGCCCTCTCCCGGCTATGCGAAAGCCGGTGGTTCTACCTTGGTGGCCGCGGCCGCTCCCAAGCTGCTCAACATCGAGAACGCCAAGCCGCAGTTCGACCTCGATACTCCGTCCCTGCCGACTGCTCAGCCCGGGTATATGCCCGTGGCTCACCAGCCGCGTTATATCATCGACGCGCGCCCCGTGCTTTATGAGCCGTCTTCCGCTTACAGCTTTTAAGCACGTGCGTCCCTGGTTCGTGGTGGTGGCGGGTGGATTGCTGGGCTGCAGCGGCGCTTGGGCTGCGGATGGCGCGCCCGCAGGCGTTCCCACCTCCGCACCGGTCTTCGACGCCCTGCAGCGCGAGGTGCAGTCCATTTTCGGCAAGTGCCGCAGTGCGGTCGTCCGCATTGAGGCATCGGACCAGCGCGGTTATCTATCCGGCACGGGCTTTTTTATCGATCCGAACGGCACGCTCTACACTTCCTATACGGTCGGCGGCGATACCCAGGACATCCAGGTGGCTTTCGGTGGCGCGCATTATCCCGCGCATCGGCTCGTCAGCGATATCCGCAGCGGAATCGCCATCCTCAAGATCGACGCCGAGACGCCCTTCCTCACCTCCGGCAATTCGCGCCAGCTCGCCGTCGCCTCTCCGGTCATCGCCATCGGCTACCCGATGGATCTCCCGCTCACCCCCGCTTTCGGCACGGTCGGCGGCTTCGATCTCAAGTACCAGGGCCGCTTCTTCGCCACCACCCACATCCGCGCCAATATTCCCGTGCAACGCGGGGAAGGCGGCGCCCCACTGGTCAACGCCCGCGGCGAAGTCGTCGGCGTCCTCATCAGCCGCGTCGAGTCAGGCAACGCTTCCTACGTTCTCCCCATCGAGGCTGCGGAAAAAGTGCGCAAGGATTTCATGCGTTTCCACGATGTGCGCCCCGGCTGGATCGGTGTCCGTATCAAGCCCCTCGAGGAACCGGTGAATGGCTCCACCGCCGGCATCGAGGAGCTTCTCCCCAATGCGCCCGGCGAAAAAGCCGGCCTCCTCGTCGGCGACGTCATCGTCCAGGTCGGCAACCATCGCATCACTTCGCCCGAGGACGTCCTCGACGCCTCCTTCTTCCTCACCGCCACGGATGAAACGCTCATCCGCGTCGCCCGCGACGGCTCCGAGCGTGATTTCAACGTCACCCCCGTCGACAATCCGGATGCCCGCGTCTCGACCACGGAAGGCATCGAGCCCCCGCTGAAGATCGACCGCTGAGGGGTTGGGGGGTGGCCGCCGAAGGCGGAGCGACGATAAAACACCATCATCCTGAGCTTGCGAAGGATCTCTGATTTCGCTCTGGCATCTCCCGCTTCGCC